>DAOUQK010000102.1 GCA_030625695.1 Paracoccaceae bacterium
TCGGACATCGACGAGATGTTAAAGAACCACTGCGTCAACTCGCGCCGTTCCACCAAAGCGCCCGAACGCCAGCCGCGCCCGGCCTCGACCTGTTCATTGGCCAGAACCGTCATATCGACCGGATCCCAGTTAACAATCGCGTTTTTGCGATAAACCAGCCCGGCCTGAAGCATATCAAGAAACAACGCCTGTTGCTGGCCGTAATATTCCGGATCGCAAGTGGCAAACTCGCGCGACCAATCAATCGACAGGCCAAGCGGCTTCATCTGCCCCCGCATGTCGGCAATGTTGGAATAGGTCCACTCTTTAGGATGACCTCCAATCGCCATCGCGGCATTTTCTGCAGGCATTCCAAAGGCATCCCAACCCATCGGGTGCAGCACATTATGCCCGGTGGCGATCTTATAGCGGGCAATCACGTCGCCCATGGTATAGTTGCGAACATGCCCCATATGAATGCGCCCTGACGGATAGGGGAACATCTCAAGCACATAATACTTGGGCCTGTCGTTATCGCGTTTCGCGCGAAATATCCCGGCCTCGTCCCAGGCTTGCTGCCATTTGGCTTCGATGTCTGAGGCTTCGTATCGCGCCATGGCTCATGATTCCCTGTGAAAAACGCCGGAGTTTGCTCCGGCGTTTGATAGTGTGAATTTGCACAGGTATCCAGCCGATATCCAGCCGCTGTTTGCGATCTGCAAAACCGCAACGAAAGTCGGGAATTACAACTTGCTGTCGCCAATCCTGATCTGTCGCGCGCGCGACAGAATCGCGTCTTCGACGGCGCGGGCAGTCGACGGGTCAACCGAACGCCCCCCACTGGAATGCAGCGAAACCTTGAGAGAGCGGGCATCAAGTGCCGGGTCTTTGATATGCACGGTTGCGCGGTATGACCGGCCACCGCCGGGGGGGGTGCCGTATCCTGTAATGATCACGCCAGTAAACGGATCAACCGATTGTACCGGCAAGAAACTTAGAACATCCAGAGATGCAATCCACAGATAACGGTTCACGTTGACCTTCTGGTCGCCCTTTGTGCCGCCAAATACATCCCAAATGCTGGATTTGTCATAGGTTTCGACGGCTGCTTCCTGCGCGCTCAGAACCTGACCTGTTGGGGCATTCGGGTCGAAAATGCCACCACCCTTTCTTTTGCCACCGCAGGCAGCGACGCCTATGCAAACCAGAAGAATCAATGAGGTATTCAGGAGTTTCGTAAGTGTCATTGTGCAATCTCTGTAAAGCCTTTGGGTGATTCCCTATCCAAGCCTGTACGGCGGAGCAAGAACTTAGTAGCAGAGTCGCGTGGCGTTTTGGCTTGATTGCCTGGGTTTTGGGCGACATCCGGCCGCATCTTGCCGACCACAATTCACTTATTTCCCCGCCCCTTGCCGAAATAACGGCAGTTCCAAGGCCGGACTGTGGCAAAGCTGCACCATCCCCAACCACTTTGTCCCGGTTCAGTTTGCAAGCCTTGCCAAAATGACCCGGAAAAGGCGAAACCCCCTGCATACCTTTGCCGGAATTCACCGGTTGGGGCGTATGAAATGAAACCGAGGGAAAAATACGATGAAAAAGATTCTCTTCGCAACGACTGCGCTGATCGCCACTGCTGGCATGGCAGCTGCAGACGTTCGCCTCAGTGGTTACGGCCGCTTCGGCCTTGACTATAACGACGCAAACACACGTACCGGCCTGAACGGCGCGGGTAACGCGGCCAATGGTGTCTCCGAGACCAACATCACCAGCCGTCTGCGTATTCAGTTCGACATGTCGACTGAAACAGACTCCGGCGTTGCAATCGGTGCCCGTCTGCGTATGCAGACAGAAAGCCGTGACAACACTGTCAATGGTAACGGCGCAAACGGTACAACAACTGCAAACGGCGCGCGTTTCTTCGCAAGCTACGGTGGTTTCACCGTGCAGGTTGGCAACATCACTGGCGCGATCGACGGCTTGGCTGGTCTCTACCTGCCAACAAGTTCGGCTGACACTGGTATTGACGGTATGGGTTTCCACTCAATCGTCGCTAACACTGTTGGTGGTAACGGCTTCGCTTGGGATGCATATACATCCGCAAATGTCGGCGCTAACGGCGTTGAACTGATCTATTCGAGCGGCGACTTTGGTGCTCACTTCTCGTATTCGACACAGAACGGTCCTGCCGCTGTTGATCGTTTCGCGGTTAGCGGTAAGTACTCGTTTGGTGACTGGACAGTCGGCCTTGGTATCCAGGACTCGGATACTGTTGGCGAAGACAAGGTCATCCTCACTGTCGCTGGTGACATCGGTCAGTTTGGTGTTGGCCTTGCCTACGCTCAAAACTCCGACGCTGGCGGTGTTGGTGTAGACATCGACAAGCTGCGTATCTACGGCAAAATGGACGTTGGCGCGTCCGGTATTGTTCTGGCGTGGATCACAGACGAAGATGGTGCCGCAGGTGCCACGACCAACGGCACGTCCTTTGGTCTGAACTACCAGCACGATCTCGGGGGCGGCGTTACATTCGACGCGGGCTTTGTAGACTCCGTGAACGACCAGCAGCAGCTTCAGGCCGGTGTATATTTCCGCTTCTAAGCGGATCATACCGAGTTGAACTCGATATTGGGCGGGCCTTCGGGTCCGCCCTTTTCTTTTGCTTACCTCAGGTATTCCCGAGGCCGGAGCAACACCACGGAATGAGGCCCCCATGTCGCTGGACGAAATCAAATCGCGAATCACTGCCGCTGAGCAGGCGGCCGGTCGGGTGGTCGGCTCGGTCCGGTTGATCGCCGTGTCCAAAGTTCAGCCAGACGAACGGGTCGAAGCGGTATTAAAGCAAGGTCACAGATGTTTCGGTGAAAACCGGGTTCAGGAGGCTGCGGGCAAATGGCCTGCGTTCCGCGAGCGATTTGATGGTATCGACCTGCATCTGATCGGACCACTGCAAACCAACAAAGCGCGTCAGGCGATGGACCTTTGCAATGTTATCCATTCACTGGATCGACCAAAGCTGGCAAATACATTTGCCCGCCTGGCGCAGGAACGGGGGGCTTGCCCGGACCTGTTCATTCAGGTGAACACCGGGGAAGAACCGCAAAAGGCCGGAATTTTGCCCGCGGGTGCAGACCGGTTTATTGCCAACTGCCTTGATATGGACCTGCCGGTTCAGGGGTTGATGTGCATCCCCCCGGCAAACGAGGAACCTTCGTTGCATTTTGCCTTACTGGCAAAGATTGCCACCCGTAACGGACTGACCGGCCTGTCCATGGGTATGAGCGCCGATTTTGAGTCCGCCATTGCGCTGGGGGCGACACATATCCGTGTCGGCTCGGCGATATTCGGCGCGCGGGTTGCACCGTAGGGCGGGGTTTTACCCCGCCGGCACCCCCGCCGGCCGGAAGGGAAGGTGGGGTGAAACCCCACCCTACGGCACAATCAATCGGTCCCGCAGGTGCAACCGCCGGGCGATCCAGTTCAGATGATCGCGCCCTAGGGCCACGCAGCCTTCGGTGGGAAACCCCGGCCTGCGCCATTGATGCATGAAGATCGCCGACCCCCGGCCCGGTTGTGCATCCGGCCAGTTCCAATCGCTTAGCAGCACCAGATCATAAAGCGGATCACTCCGGCGCAGATGCTCATGGCTGAACGGGTGCGGCGCACGAACCTGAGTATTGCAGGCAGGATCGCCCACATCATCCGACCACAAATCACCCGGACCAATTGGCGTCGCCCAATCGTTCGGAGGGCCCATGCGATCCGCACGAAACAGCATTCCGACAATGTGGTGAACACCCCGTGGCGTGGCCCCGTCGCCTTCGCGTTTATCGTAAGCAACACCGCCTTTGCCGATGGAACAGGGGAACAGACGGGTGCGAAACCGTAATCCCGTTGGCGTTAAAACCATATCCTGCGGTGTCACAAAAGATGCCCGGATTTGGCCGCTTTAGTTGCCAGATACGCCTGATTATGCGCCGTTTCACCCACCTTCAGCGGCACCCGTTCAGACACCGAAACGCCTGTCTTTTCCATCATCGCAACCTTGGCCGGGTTATTAGTCAACAGACGAACATTGCGAAAACCCAAAGATTTCAGAATGTCAGCACCCAGCCGAAAGTCCCTTTCGTCATCTTCAAACCCCAACCGATGATTCGCCTCAACCGTATCAAACCCTTGATCCTGCAAGGAATATGCGCGCATCTTATTGGCCAGACCAATCCCGCGCCCTTCTTGGTTCAGATACAAAAGCACCCCAGCCCCTTCGGCCCCCATCTGTGCCAATGCCCCGCGCAATTGCGGCCCGCAATCGCATTTCAAGCTGCCTAACAAGTCTCCAGTGAAACAGGCCGAATGTAACCGCGTCAAAACCGGGGCGTCAGGCGTCGGCCGTCCGATGACCACGGCGTAATGTTCCTCACCACCGTCCTGCGGGCGAAAAACATGCAATCGCCCGGCCTCGGACACCGCCAACGGCAGGCGGGCGCTGATCACCTGGTGAAGCGGGCTGGGATCGGCCAGATGTGGTACGGCCAAAGCCTGATCAACGCAGGTTAAGTGGTGCTCAAGCGCAAAAGCGCGCCCATTCTCAACCTGAACCACCAGGACCGCCGGCAAAAGACGTGCTGATTTGGCCAGTTTCAAACCCAATCGGTGTAATCCCGCATCACCGCCCCGCTGGATCGTCAATGGCCCCTTCATCGGTGCAATCAGATCATCCGCCGGATCGGCGATGGCCTGAACCCAGGCTACATTTGCCTCATCCGGCAGGCGAACACGCGCCAAATCCCCGTCGTAAACCATCGCCTTTAACGTTTGCGCCCGCCGCAGCGTGATTGCCACCACCACATCCCCGGCGCACCTGCGAACCTCCTGCAAACGTGCGGCGCTTAAGGTTTCCACCGCCAGCACCAGCACCGCATGCTGATCGTTGCAAAGCACCACCGGCACACCCATGCGCAGGTCGGCCCGGGCCCGGGCCAACAGTTCGACAATATCGGGTGCGAGGCTCATACACGAAATCCTGATAAAACTTGTGCATTATCTAGGGGGGTTTTGTCGCAATGTGAAACATATACCCACGCGTGGACACGTCAGCGTGAAATAATGCAGTAAATCTTGCCCTTAGGCGTATAAATGCACAAGTGATCTAACAAGCACACGAAGGAGAGCCCAATGGCCCAGCTTAAGAAAATCCTGCTGGTGGATGACGATGACGACCTGCGCGACGCACTAAGTGAACAATTGGTCATGACCGAGGATTTTGATGTGTTCGAGGCTGCTGATGGCCATGCCGCCATGGATCGCGCCAAAGAAGCACTTTATGATCTGGTCATTCTGGATGTGGGCCTGCCCGACACCGATGGCCGTGAATTGTGCCGGTTGATGCGCAAACAGGGGGTCAAATCGCCAATCCTTATGCTGACCGGCCATGACACCGATTCCGATACCATTCTGGGTCTGGATGCTGGTGCAAATGATTATATCACAAAGCCGTTCAAATTTCCGGTGCTTTTGGCACGCATCCGCGCGCAATTGCGTCAGCACGAACAATCCGAAGATGCGGTGTTCACGCTTGGGCCGTATACCTTCAAACCGTCGATGAAGATGCTGATCACCGACGAAGACCGCAAAATCCGTTTGACCGAGAAAGAGACAAACATCCTCAAATTCCTGTACCGCTCGGCCGAAGGCGTGGTTGCCCGAGATGTGCTGTTGCACGAGGTTTGGGGCTACAACGCCGGCGTCACCACCCATACGCTTGAAACCCATATCTATCGTTTGCGCCAGAAAATCGAACCGGATCCGTCCAATGCCCGGCTGTTGGTTACCGAATCGGGCGGCTACCGTTTGGTGGCTTAAGACAATTTAATCGTGCGTTAATTGAAACCATGTACGATCGTGCTTACGTAATAGTAAGACAGTTACCCAACCCGCGCATGTCCGGGTCATGACATGCACCTCCCTGTTGGACTGGCCGGGCCTCGTGCCCGGCCTTTTTTTGTCCGGGTATATGTGGGGTGGGTTCAATTGCAATAACCCTACGCGTCAGCTAGACCATTGCATTACAAGCCCGAAACCATCACAGAATTGCGAGTCCGATTTGCCCATAACCATCGCCACATGGAACATCAATTCGGTCCGCCTGCGTGAACCTATCGTGTTGAAATTGCTGAAAGAGCACGGACCAGATATCCTGTGCCTGCAAGAATGCAAATCCCCCGTCGACAAAATCCCGACCGAAGGTTTCGCCAGCATCGGCTATCCTCACATGGTTGCGCGTGGTCAAAAGGGCTATAACGGCGTCGCCATCCTGTCACGTCTGCCAATAGAAGAGGCGGGATCGCAGCAATTTGCCGGCCTTGACCACGCCCGCCACATCGCCGGCCGTCTGGAAAATGGCGTAACGATCCACAACTTCTATGTGCCCGCAGGCGGTGATGTACCGGACCGCGAGAAAAACGAGAAGTTTGGCCAAAAACTCGACTACCTGACCGACATGCGCGATTGGTTCCACTCCGACAAACCTGAAAAGTCCATTTTGGTTGGCGACCTGAACATCGCCCCGCGCGAAGATGACGTCTGGAGCCATAAGAAGCTGCTCAAGGTCGTATCACATACGCCGATCGAGGTTGAACAGATGGCGGAAACCCAGGATGCGGGGTCATGGGTTGATATCACCCGTCAGGACATCCCCGAAGGCAATCTTTACAGCTGGTGGTCGTACCGCGCCCGCGATTGGTCGACCGCCGACAAGGGTCGCCGCCTTGATCATGTCTGGGCCACGCCTGACATTTCCAATGCGGCCCACTCGAGCCACGTCCTACGCGAGGTACGCGGATGGGAGAAACCATCCGACCACGCGCCGGTCTTTGCGACATTTGATCTTTAACTGATCCCTTGGAATCCCCGGCCACAGCTTTCATATAGGGGCAAGCCCCCTGAGCGGAGAAAACCCATGAGCGAACTACTATCCGGCGCGGCCCCTGCCGCCGATCTGATCAAAGACGCAACCGAGGCCACGTTTATGGCCGACGTGATCGAAGCGTCGAAAGAGGCCCCCATTATTGTGGATTTCTGGGCCCCGTGGTGCGGCCCTTGCAAAACCCTTGGACCTCAGCTCGAGGCGGCGGTGACCGCTGCCAAAGGGGCGGTGAAGATGGTCAAAATCAACGTCGACGAAGCACAAAACATAGCCGGCCAATTGAAAATTCAGTCGATCCCGACGGTTTACGCTTTTCACAACGGCCAGCCGATTGATGGCTTTCAGGGCGCACTGCCGGAATCCGAGATCAAGGCCTTCATCGACAAAATTATTTCCGCCAGTGGTGGCGAGGCCCCGGGCGAACAGCTTTCGGATGCGGTTGAAGCGGCCGAGGAAATGCTGGCCGAAGGGGCTGCCGCGGACGCAGCCCAAACCTTTTCCGCCGTGTTAGAGCAGGACCCGAATCAGGCCGCCGCTTACGGTGGTCTGGTGCGCGCCCACATCGCCATGGACGATCTGGAACAGGCCGAGGCGGTTCTGAACGGTGCCCCTGCCGAGATTTCGGAAACCCCGGAACTTGAAGCGGCGCATGCCCAGTTGGAACTGGCCAAACAGGCCACCGATGCGGGACCAGTGGCCGAGTTGACCGCAAGTGTCGAGGCCGAGCCGAACAACCATCAGGCACGGTTTGATCTGGCGCTGGCCCTGCATGCAAACGGCGACATCGAAGAGGCGGTTTCGCAACTGCTCGAATTATTCCGCCGCGACCGGGAATGGAACGAAGGTGCGGCCAAGACGCAGGTATTCACCATCTTTGACGCGCTTAAACCAGATGACAAGATTGTTCTGAATGGCCGTCGTCGTCTAAGCTCGATGATCTTTGCCTAAGGTGGGGATCACAACGGATAGGGGCCGATGATACATCTCGCTGACCTGCCGGACACAATCGCGGTTTTTCCGCTGCCCGGGGCCGTTTTGCTGCCCCGCTCACGGTTGCCGTTGCAGATATTTGAACCGCGTTATCTGCAAATGCTTGAGGATGCCCTGAAAACCTCGGAACGGTTGATCGGCATGATCCAGCCCCTGCCAGTGCCGGGCGATCAAAACGCCCTGCACAAGATCGGCTGCATCGGGCGTATCACCCAGTTCTCCGAGACCGAAGATGGCCGATACTTGATCACCCTGAACGGCCTGTCCCGCTTTCGCATCGTCAGCGAAGTCGAAGGCTTCAGCCCCTATCGCCGCTGCCGGGTCAGTTGGACCGGGTTCGAATCGGACATGGGCAAGGCCGAAAAAGACCCCGGCCTTAACCGTAAATCGTTTATGAAACTGGTCGAACGGTTTCTGGCCCGTCAACAACGCACCACCGACTGGGCCGCGATGCAGGAAACCGAGGATGAGTTGCTGATCAATTCCCTGTCGATGTTGTTGGAATTCCAACCTGAAGACAAACAGGCATTGCTCGAATCACCCTCGCTCAGCAACCGCCGCGAAACTCTGGTGGCCCTGATCGAATACGCCCTGCGTGGCGGCAGCCCTGATGAGGTCATGCAATGAACGACGCAACCCCCCCTGAATTTGACCGCCGTATGCTCGAGGCGCTGATCTGCCCACAGACGCAAACTACGCTGGAATATGACGCGCAAGCCCAGGAATTGGTGTCAAAATCGGCCGGTCTGGCTTTTCCCATCCGCAACGGCATTCCGATCATGCTGGTGGACGAGGCCCGGACCCTCGATTAAACGCTGCGAGGAAAGCCCTTCAGGGCTTGAGGAGCAGCCCATCCTTAAAGCGCCTGACCTCGCATCAATCGCGGCAGATCACCTGTCAACCCAGCCGCTTCTCGGATAAATCCTCGGCGCAGCCCCGGTAACGCGCCAACCGCACCCATCCCCAAATCACGGCCCAGCCGCAGCAAGGGATTATCGTTGGAAAACAATCTGTTGACCATATCTGTCGTCATCGCCAACGTCGCCGTATCAAATCGCCGCCATTGCTGATACCGCTCCAAAACCAACCCTGACCCGATGTCTTCACCCCGCCGTGCGGCCAATACAAGCGTTTCGGCCAAAGCCGCCACATCGCGCAACCCGGCGTTCAGCCCCTGACCGGCAATCGGGTGCATCCCATGTGCGGCGTCCCCCACCAGTGCCAGACGATCCGCGACAAAACTTTCCGCCACTGTCAGGTTCAAAGGATAGGTAAACCGCGCCCCAACCAATTCGATTTCACCCAGGAAATCACCAAACCGGGGCCGCAGAACTTGTAAATACGCCGCTTCATCCAGCGCATTGATGGCCTCTGCCGCCTCACTCCGTTCACTCCAGACAATCGAAGACCGATTGCCGGTCAGCGGCAGGATCGCCAACGGTCCGGGCGGCATGAAAAACTGATGCGCCACGCCACCATGCGGCAATTCATGGCCGATCGCACAGACCAGCGCCGTCTGGCCATAATCCCAGCCCTGCCGCTTGATCCCGGCCCGAACCGCAGTACCGCTTTTGCGCCCGTCCGACCCGATCAACAGTCGCCCGGTAACGCAACGCCCATCCTCAAGCGTCACCCGAACCCCAGAACCCGTCACCTCCTGCGCCACCACGGACGTACCACTGATCTGGCTGATCCCGTCCAATTCGCCCATCGCGTCAAGGAACGCACGCCGCAGGTGCCGGTCTTCGACCATGAACCCCATCGGCCCTTCTTCAATCTCGCCGTGATCGAAATGCATGAAAAACGGCGATGGCCCATGCCCGGCATGACCATCCGTGACCTTGATTTCCAGCATCGGCTGGGCGTGGTCGGCAATGCGCGCCCAAACACCAATCGCCTTCAACAACTGTTGCGAACTCAGCGCCAGCGCATAGGCGCGACCGTCAAAATTCTCCGCCAGACGCGCAGCCTCTGGCAAAGCGTCGATAACGGTAACGCGATGGCCGGTCTGCGCCAGTGCCAACGCCAGGGCCGGGCCGTTAAGACCGCCGCCGACAATCACGATATCCGTATCAAACTCCATGGATTTGTATATGTGCGCGGGTTCGGGATTGTCCATACGCGGTGCTGTCGCTACCGTCGCACAAGAATCAAACAGGGGCATCGAAATGCAAGACTGGCTAAGCAAAAGCGCAAGTGATCTGGGACGCGGCATCGACAAGGGCGAAATTGACCCGGTCGAACTGACCCAAACCTATCTAACTGCCATCGACGCCCACCCGCACACGAATCGCATCTATGCCCGCGTCACCCATGACCGCGCCATCTCCGAAGCCGAAGCCGCACGGGCGCGCGCCAAGGCGGGCTTGCGCCTGTCGCCGCTGGACGGCGTGCCGATCAGCTGGAAAGACCTGTTCGACACCGCCGGAATTGGCACCGAGGCCGGAACCGCCCTGTTGAAAGACCGCGTACCGGACCACGACTGCGAAGTATTGCGCAATGCGACGCTGGCCGGCACCGTCTGCCTCGGCAAAACCCACATGAGCGAGCTGGCCTTTTCCGGACTCGGCCTGAACCCGATCACCGAAAC
>DAOUQK010000177.1 GCA_030625695.1 Paracoccaceae bacterium
GACCGCCTGCCAGCCAAATGGACCACCGGGCTTTACCTGCCAGATTTTGCGCAAGCAGAAGATTTTTCCGTAAAGCTTAAAAGCGATCCATTTGATCGGTTGTCGGGCGAGACACAAAACCAATAACTGTAACCTTAGGGCTGGCAATATACGCCCATGTCCAATATCCACGGGTGCGTTACTCATAACAGACAGGCGCACCCGATGAACGACCTTTTCAACTCATTCATGTCCGGCCCCGATGAAAGTGGCCGGTTTGGCATTTTTGGCGGACGGTTTGTGTCCGAAACCCTGATGCCACTGATCCTCAGCCTTGAGGAAGAGTATGAAAAGGCCAAGACCGATCAGAGTTTCTGGGATCAGATGGATGATCTGTGGAAGAACTATGTGGGGCGACCCAGCCCGCTTTATTACGCCGAACGTCTGACGCAACACCTTGGCGGGGCCAAGATTTACCTTAAACGTGACGAACTGAACCATACCGGCGCGCATAAGATTAACAACGTTCTGGGCCAGATCCTTTTGGCGCGGCGTATGGGCAAAACCCGGATCATCGCCGAAACCGGCGCTGGCCAACACGGCGTCGCCACCGCCACGGTCTGCGCCAAGTTCGGGTTGAAATGTATCGTCTATATGGGCGCGCATGATGTTCAACGTCAGGCACCCAATGTGTTTCGTATGCGCCTTTTGGGGGCCGAAGTGATCCCCGTCACCTCTGGGCGTGGTACTCTTAAGGACGCGATGAACGATGCCTTGCGCGATTGGGTGACCAACGTGCGCGACACGTTTTATTGCATCGGCACGGTGGCCGGACCGCACCCTTATCCGGCGATGGTACGGGACTTTCAGTCGATCATCGGCAAAGAGGCCAAAGTGCAGATGATGGAGGCCGAAGGGCGTTTGCCCGATACGCTGATTGCCGCCATTGGCGGTGGGTCCAACGCCATGGGCCTGTTTTTTCCGTTCCTTGACGACAAAGATGTCAACATCATCGGTGTTGAGGCCGGCGGTAAAGGCGTGAACGCCAAGATGGAACATTGCGCATCCCTGACCGGCGGTCGCCCCGGCGTTTTGCATGGCAACCGCACCTATCTGTTGCAAGATGATGACGGACAGATCCTGGAAGGCTATTCAATCTCGGCTGGTCTGGATTACCCTGGCATTGGCCCAGAGCATTCCTGGCTGCACGAAGTTGGCCGGGCGAAGTACGTCTCGATCACGGATATGGAAGCGCTGGAAGCGTTTCAACTAAGCTGTTCTTTGGAAGGTATAATTCCGGCCCTTGAACCGTCTCACGCATTGGCGCATGTGATGAAAATTGCCCCCGAACTACCCGCCGATCATCTGATCTGCATGAATATGTGCGGGCGTGGCGACAAAGATATCTTTACCGTTGCCAAACACCTTGGGTTCGATATGTCCGACACCGAAGGACGGCAAGCGGACTAATATCCGCATTCTGTCGCCATCTGTAATGCCCTGAAAGACGCAGGCTGCACCACGCGCGCAGGCCTCTAAACCCGAGTTTATACCTGATCGCCTAATGATTGACCTGTCAAAGATCCGTAGGGTGGGGTTTCACCCCACCATCCACCAGACGAGCGGCCGAGTGAAATCCCGCCCTACACACGATAAAAAGATAAATTAGCAGTACCAGCGATGCTGGCTTTGGTTGGAAGCGCCGCCCACGCCGCTGTCGTAACGCCAGTTCCGTTCGCCAAAAACGCACTGATTGCGGCACTGGCCGTTCGATTTCAGAAGGGACCGTCAAAGCGCAAACAAACGCGATTTACCGCAAGGTCGGCGTCAATGGGTGCGCGCAGCTGCTAAGTTTAGCGAAATAGGCACATTCAGTGCATATGCGCGTTATTTTGTTGCAGAATTTCCAGCGATACAATCTCAAGCGCGCGTTGGTGGGTCGCTGCCAGATTAACCTTGGGGGCGCATCCCTCGTCATGTGCCTGAAGGAACCTTGCGGCACACAGGCACCACTGATCGCCCGCCTTCAATCCGTCAAACCCAAATTCCGGGCGCGGGGTGCTCAGATCATTGCCGACATATTTTGAATAGGCCAGAAATTCGGCTGTCATCACGGCGCAAACCGTATGGCTACCCTGATCTTCGTCGCAAGTGTTGCAATGGCCATCGCGAAAGAACCCCGTAACCGGGTCGGTCGAACAGGGGGCAAGGGCGTCGCCCAGTACATTTACTGAATCATCTGGTTTCATAAACACTAACCTACAGGCTTTCCGCGATTTTGCGGAACATTTCTATATTACCCCGGCTAACGCCCGGTTCCTTAAACAATTTATCCGCCCCGGTTGTGGTGATCAACACCCCCCGTACCTGGTCGAAATAGATGTTTTGCCCATAAATACCCTGCGCAAAAAACTCGCCCTCATGGGCATCACGCGGCAACCACCACTGAAAGCCATAGCCGGTTTTGCCCGGCTCCGTCGGAGCAGAGGCCGCAGTGGATTCGGCAATCCAGTCACCCGGCACCACTTGGGTTCCATTGTACACTCCGCCTTGCAGGATCATCTGGCCAAAACGGGCATAGTCCCTTGTGGTGAAATTCAATCCAGCCAGCACAAACGCCACCCCGGCACCGTCTGTGACGTAAAAACCGTCCTGCTCTAACCCCAAAGGCGCGATGATCTTTTCCTCCATAAGTCCGGGAATATCACGACCCGTTGCACCGCGAACCACCATGCCAATCACATGGGTGTCGATGGAAACATACGACCATGTCTCACCCGGACTGGCAAAACTTTCGTCCAAATCGGCGGCAAAGTCATCCAAAGTCCCGCCCAGCGCAATCACCCGACCCATTCGGTTGATATCGGAATCGTAGTCCAGATAATCCTCGTCAAATGTCACGCCGCTGGCCATGTTCAGCACGTTACGGATGCTGGCCCCGTCATACGCGCTGCCGATAAGTTTGGGCGCGAATTTGGTGACCGGATCGTCCAGCGACGCAATCACACCTTCGTCCATCAGCACCCCGAACAAAGCCGAAAGATAACTTTTGGCCATCGACCATGAAATACGCCGGTCATCCGCACCGGTGCCAAGGTAATAATCCTCAAACCGGACTTTTCCGCCCTGCATCACCAAAAGGGATGTGACTGAACGCGCCTTGATCCAATCCTGAACGTCCTCCGGCATGGTCCACGATTCGCCTTGCGGCAGGGCGCTGATGTCGCCCGCCCCCCGCACGACAGGCGTATTCAAAAACGCCGCATCCATATTGGAAAAGTTCTGAACAATCTTTTCAGCCGAGAAAAGCGAGTTGACGGCCATCAGCCGCGTGATCTGTTCGCGCTTCCAGACCCCGACAACCACAGCGATAAGGATGACAATCAGCAACAGGCGGCCAAGCCATTTTCCGAACGTACGCATGTTTTATCGCCTTATTGTCAAAACCAGTTGCTCAAATTGGTAACGCCTGTACCCTTACACGCAAGCCTGTCGTGCCCACGGTTACGACACGTCACTAACTCTTGGGGTCACTGACCGCCCCCACCTTGCCGCGTTCCAACCCCAAATGGTGTTCGCGCCAGATCACCAGAATATTGCCCGCAATCACCAGGCCCGCACCGATCAGCATGACCGCGGTTGGCAATTCCGAAAACCAGACATAACCAATCAGAATGGCGAACAACATCGAAGAGTAATCAATCGGGGCCAGCATCGACACCGCTCCAAATCGGAACGAGGATGTCACCAGGATCTGCGCGACCCCACCCAGAATGCCCGAGAAGACCAACAAGGCGATCGTGCCAGGCGACGGGACAACCCAACCGAACGGCGCAGAAATCAATGACAGGACCGAGGCCGTAAGCGAGAAGTAAAACACAATGGCTGCGGTGTGTTCACCCTGAACCATTTGCCGGACAAATATCTGTACAAACGCCCGTGCAACCGTCGCCACCAGAATAAACAAGGCCCCCAAAGTTGCCGTATCCTCTAATGATGCACCCGCCCCCAATCGCGGCCACAGCATTATCAACACGCCAACCAACCCCAACAGAACGGCGGTTATCCGTACCATTCTGATACGCTCTCCCAGCACAACTGCCGCCAGAATCAGCGTGAAAATCGGCGTGGCATAGCCAATCGCGGTGACTTCGGGCAGGGGCAGCATCCCCAACCCTGCAAAAGTCAGCCCCATGGCTGTTGTTCCAATAATTCCTCGGCGGAAATGCGCCATCGGCTTGCGGGTTATCAACCCCTGACGCAGCTGACCCCGCGCGGCCAGCCAGATCAGGATCACCGGGATGGCAAAGAACGAGCGGAAGAATACCGCCTCTCCGGGGGGCACCTCTGTGGAGGTAAATTTCACCAACGCCGCCATGAGTGAGAAGCAAAACACCGCTGACAATTTAAGGCCAATCGCCAAGCCAGGTTGATGCGATGTTAAGTATTTTGCCATTGCGCGACCCTGCGCCTTTGACGAACAAAGATCAACGGGTTGATTTTAGTCAGTCACCCGGCGCAGATAGAACCAAAGCAGGAGCAGTGCAGATGTATGATACCAATTTTTTGATTTCACGCCTTAGTGCTGCCAGCGAAGGGCGTGGCGATGACCCCTTTGCGCAATTACCGGGGGGAAGGCATGTAACCTTTGGTGATTTGTTTGCCGGTGCCGAACGGATTGCAAATGCGCTGGTTTCTTCGGGTGTCGCGCCCGGAGACCGGGTAGCGGTGCAAGTGGCCAAAACCATCGAAGCGATTGAATTGTATCTGGGCACGGTGATGGCGGGTGCTGTGTTCCTGCCTTTGAACCCGGCTTATACCACGCGGGAACTTTCATACTTTCTGGGCGATGCGACGCCTGCGCTGGTGGTTTGCGACCCTGCGCGACAAACCGAGATCACCGAAATTGCCGGGGCAATGCCGGTGTTGACCCTGAGCGCGGATGGGCAAGGATCACTGCGTGAACTGGCGGATGGACAACCGGGTTTTGAGGCCGTGGCGCGCGGCCCAAATGATCTTGCGGCGATTCTGTATACTTCGGGCACCACCGGGCGATCCAAGGGGGCGATGTTAAGCCACAACAATCTGGCCAGCAATTCCATTGCCTTGCGCGACTATTGGCACTTTACCGCGGACGACACATTGATCCACGCCTTGCCGATTTTTCACACGCACGGGCTGTTTGTAGCGACCAACGTGGCGTTGCTGGCGGGGGCACAGGTGGTATTTCTACCGGGGTTCGACGTGGATGCCATTTTGAATGCCATGCCCAAATCCACCGCCATGATGGGGGTGCCGACGTTCTACACAAGACTGTTGGCCGACGACCGGTTGACCGTTGAGAGGGCCGCA
This sequence comes from Paracoccaceae bacterium, assembly GCA_030625695.1. Classification (GTDB taxonomy): domain Bacteria; phylum Pseudomonadota; class Alphaproteobacteria; order Rhodobacterales; family Rhodobacteraceae; genus NVQY01. The sequence continues at coordinate 5,332 of DAOUQK010000177.1, forward strand.
AACATGCGGCTGTTCATCTCGGGCTCGGCTCCATTGCTGGTAGACACGCATGAGGCATGGGAGGCCCGCACCACCCATCGCATTCTGGAACGTTATGGCATGACCGAAACCAATATGAACACGTCGAACCCATATGATGGTGATCGCCGCGCCGGGACGGTTGGTTTGCCCCTGCCGGGGGTCGAGACACGGGTGATGGATGGCGGCGAGGTCGCACAGGGCGGAATTGGCGTGCTGCACGTGCGCGGCGACAATGTGTTTCAAGGCTATTGGCAGATGCCCGAAAAGACCGCCGAAGAACTGTTGCCGGACGGGTGGTTCATCACCGGCGATTTGGCGCAGATCGACAAGGATGGGTATATCTCAATCGTTGGGCGGCAAAAGGACCTGATCATCACCGGCGGTTTCAACGTCTATCCAAAAGAGATCGAAGCACTGATCGACGATCTGCCCGGCGTTTTGGAAAGTGCGGTGATTGGTGTTGCCCACCCGGATTTTGGCGAAGCTGTGGTGGCGATTGTGGTGCCGGATGGGTCCGGCTTGGATATTGAAGCTATTCGCGTGGTACTAAACGGACAATTGGCGAACTTCAAACGGCCAAAACGGATGATTATGGTCGATGCACTGATCCGCAACACCATGGGAAAGGTGCAGAAAAAGGCGCTGCGCGAAGAATACGAAGACCTGTTTACAGGCTAAGCCATCGCTATCTCGGCAAAGGCGTCGCCAGTTTGTTATAGGCCGTCCAGTCAACAACTTCCGGGTAATACGCCTCGCGCCATCGCCGCACCCTTGGATTCATCATACGTCGCCAAAACGTCGGCATCATCGCCATGATGGTCATGATCGGATAGCCAAAAGGCAGTTGGGGTGCCTCGGCCTGAGTATAGTTTTGCAACAAGGGAAACCGACGGTCAGGTTTATAGTGGTGATCCGAATGGCGTTGCAGGTTGATCAACAGCCAGTTTGAAACTTTATGTGCCGCGTTCCACGAATGGTGCGGCATGACGTGTTCATATTTACCGTCGCCAAGATGTTTGCGGGTCAGCCCATAGTGCTCAACGTAATTAACCAGCTCCAGCTGCCAGATCGCCACCCCGGCTTGCAACATGAACAAACCGACGCCCGCCAAACCACCCAGAAGAAACGCCAGAACCAGCATCCCCGCCTGCAATGCCCAGTAGCGAAAAAACGGGTTGGAAAGATCGCTCCACGGTAGGTTCTTACGGGCCAGCATATCTTTTTCTGCACGAAAAGCCGAGCGCCGACACTCCCGCAGAACCCGCGGGAAGAATCGAAAAAAACCTTCGTTATACCGGGCCGTCACCGGGTCACGCGGCGTACCGACATAGCGGTGATGCACCAGTAAATGCTCGGACCGAAAATGCGAATACAGCACTGTAGCCAGCAGAATATCACCAAGCCAGCGTTCAAACCGGCCCTTCTGGTGCATCAACTCGTGACTGTAGTTGATACCAATCGTGCCGGTGATCACGCCGACACCAAAGAACAGGCCAATGGTGGCCAAGGTCGACAGATGGTCGGTATGGGTTACGTACCAGATCAGGCTGAACAGGGTCAGAAACTGAACCGGAGCCCAAAGTGTTGTCAGCATCCGATACCAGAACAGATCATCCTCAGATGTTTCCGGATCAGCATTTTCAAGATTCAGACCAAACACAAAATCCAATGCCGAGAACAGATACCAGGTGATCAGAGGCACCAACAGAACCGTCCACCCGCCAGTTACAGCGCTGTACCAGACCAATGGCACCAGCAGGAATGACAACCAGAACGGCAAGGCGCTTTGCCACAAAGCCACTTTCTGTGATGGTATCATGATGCACGTCCTACAAGTAAGGTGTTGATGTGGCGTCTGTATATCAAAGCCCCGGGCACTCCCCAATAGGGAATCAGGACTCACGCCACACGTCGTAGGCTTTGCGCATCACTGTAGGTAGGTCTGAAGGGCGGAATTGGTGTTTCGCAGTAAGGGTGAATCCATCAGGCAGAGGTTCTTTCGACATAATCGCCAACCGGACCTTAAGGATCAGGTGGAAATGGGTGAACGTATGGCGCACCTCTTCCGGCAAAGTCACCCAATCGGCAGGAAATGGCGGCGTATCCTGTGGCGCTTCATTCCATTCGCTTGTGGGCCAGCCCAGCATGCCGCCCAAAAGCCCCTTGTCCGG
>DAOUQK010000181.1 GCA_030625695.1 Paracoccaceae bacterium
TGCGCGCCGATGGTAAAATTATGTTACATCAGGGGGCCATGGATGTCGGCCAGGGTGCCAATACGGTGATCGCCCAGATATTCGCCCACGCACTTGGCGTGCCGGTGATGCAGCTGACCCTGATTGGCCCGGACACTGATATCACGCCGGATGCCGGCAAAACCTCCGCCTCACGCCAGACGTTTGTCACCGGCAACGCCGCCCGCCTGACCGGCAAGGCCCTGCGCGCACGTATCCTGTCGATGTGCAACGCCTCGCCCGAGGCGACGTTAGAGGTCGGGCAGGGGGTGGTGAACGTGTTGGACGACGGGCGCAGTCACCAGATTGATCTGAGTAAACTGGAACCAAACCCTATGGGCTACGTCCTTCACGCCGAAGAAACCTATGACCCGCCCACCAAACCGCTGGATCAAAACGGCCAGGGCGTGCCCTATGCCCAGTTTGGCTATGCCGCCCATCTTTGCGTGGTCGAAGTGGACACGAGCCTTGGCACCGTCAAGCCGCTACACTTTACCGCCGCGCACGATGTTGGTCAGGCGATCAATCCCTTGCTGGTCGAGGGTCAGGTGCATGGCGGCATCGCCCAAGGGCTGGGCATGGCCCTGATGGAAGAATACCTTCCCGGACGATCCGAAAACCTGCATGATTACCTGATGCCCACCGCAGGTGACATGCCCCCGGTGGATACGATCATTGTCGAAGTCCCCGACGCGCATGGACCATATGGCGCCAAGGGCCTTGGCGAACACGTTCTGATCCCCACCGCCCCGGCGATCCTGAACGCCATCCACAACGCAAGTGGTGCACGCATAACCCGGCTTCCGGCCACGCCTGCAAGGGTCCATGCGGCATTGAAAGGGTTGAAAACATGACCACCCGCATCAAACCTGACAAAATCCGCTGCGACGCCTGCCCGGTACTGTGTTTCATCGCTGATGGCCGCTCAGGTGCGTGTGACCGCTATGCCAATCACGGCGGCGACCTTGTGCGTTTGGACCCGCTGACCATCATCGAAGGGGCGGCCGACAAAGGCGTCAGTTCAGTGCCTTTCCTTGCAAGCGACGACCTGGATCAAAACTGGGACGGCGACCTTTTGCAAAACAGCCGCTTTGTCACCGCCATTGGCGCCGGCACCACCTATCCCGACTATAAACCCGCCCCTTTCATTGTCTCGCAGGACGTGGACGGCGTGGATATGGTCACCGTCGTGACCGAAGGCATCTTCAGCTATTGCGGCGTTAAGGTCAAAATCGACACCGACCGGTTCTTGGGCCATGAACGTGCGGTCGTCCGGGTTGACGGCGAAGCCATCGGCCATGTGATGACCTCTGAATACGGCTCTAAAATGCTGTCGCTGGGCGGGGTGGAACATCTGACGGGGGGCTCCAAGAAAGAAGGCCGGGTAACCTGTGATGCGCTGCTTCATTTATGTAATTGTCAGGCCGTCGAGGTCGAAATTGACGACGGCCCAAAGGTTATCATTCAGGCCGGACAAGCCCCGATCATTGACGGCACCCCCGAAAACCTGATGCGGGTCGGCTGTGGTTCGGCAGCGATTGGCATGTTCGCCGCACAATGGGTCGGCAAGGTGGACGAAGTGGTGGTGGTCGACGACCACATCACCGGTGTATTGTCCGAACATCAGGCCGGCAAAATGCTGGATATCCCCCCGACTGGAATTCGCATCCTCGGTCGCCGCTCAACCCCCGGGCGCTATTTTCAGGTGGCAAAGCCGGGCACCGGCTGGGGCGGCACCGACATTGACGATCCTCTAACCATCCTCAAGGACTTTACCGCGGGCAAGGCATGGGAAGGCATGAGCCTGTTGATGGTGTCGACAACGGGCGAGCAATACGCCTATTTCGAACTGGACGCAGACCTGAAACCGCAGGCCAAAGCCATGCCCGCGCGCCTTCAGACCTCGGTCGACCGCATTGCCGAGAATTGCGAACCTTCGCTATGTTCGGTGCTGTTCATGGGCGGGGCAGGCGGCTCTCTCAGGGCCGGGGTGACGGAAAATCCTGTGCGCCTGACCAATTCGGTCAAAGACGCGCTGACGTATGTGTCGGTCGGCGGGGCCGAAGCCTATGTCTGGCCCGGCGGCGGCATCACCGTGATGGCAGACGTGCTGGATATGCCCTCGAACGCATTCGGATATGTGCCGACCCCGGCTTTGGTCGCGCCGATCGAATTCACCATGCGCCTTAGCGACTATAGCGCGCTGGGCGGACATATGGCAGCGGTGCAAAGCCTGCAGGACGTGCTGAAAGACGATGATATCCGCAGCGTCAGTCAGGTGAGAAAATCCACAAACCCCAGCGCCAGCCGCAATTTCCGCTGGCATCCAAAGGGCTGAGGCATGGACAAACCATCTGCGCGTCTTTTGGGCAATGGCACCCGTTTGCACCTGCAACACGGGCCGATTGATCTGGTGATCGGTGTCGATGCGCCCACACCTTCGATCCGCACGTTGGCCTTTCAAAGCGCCTCGCGCCGGTTCGATAGTATCCTGACAGAACTGGTCGCCGAACTGCCTTTGCTAAAAACCGCGGGCGCGTCGGCGGAACCTCAAGGCAGTGTGGCGCGCCGTATGACCCGGGCGATCCGCCCGCATACAGCGACAAACTTCGTCACCCCGATGGCCGCCGTCGCCGGGGCGGTGGCGGACGAAATCCTGCATGCAATCACCGCCAATCCGGCGATAACCCGTGCCTATGTCAACAACGGCGGCGATATCGCCCTGCATTTGGGCAAGGCAACACAATACGCCGCCCAAATCGCCGGGCTTGATGGCTCGGTTTTTGGTCGCATCGTCATTGACGCCTCAACGCAAGTGCGTGGTATCGCCACCAGCGGGCAGGGTGGGCGCAGCCTGTCGTTTGGCATCGCCGACAGCGTCACGGTTCTGGCGCGCTGCGCTGCCGAAGCTGACGTCGCCGCCACGCTGATCGCCAATGCGGTGGACCTGCCCGGCACAAACACCATCACCCGCACCCCGGCCAACGATCTGGACCCCGACAGCGATTTGGGCCGCCGTCTCGTGGTCAGCCATGTCGGCCCGCTGGTTGCGCAAGACATCGCACAAGCGCTGGATGCAGGCGTACAGGCGGCGCAGAGCATGTTTGAAAACGGCCTGATCCAAGGTGCTGCCTTGTTCCTGCGCCAAAGCCAGCGCATTATCGGTCAACTGCCCCATAACCCGGCCCAATACAAGGTGATGAAATATGCCTGAGTTAGTCTTACGCAAAATGCTGACAATCGTGGAAGAGATTTTCCACGAAGGTGGCCCCGCCGCCAAAACCCCGATGCGGCGCGCCGCCGCCATCGCCGTGATACACAACCCGTTTGCCGGGCGTTATGAGCCCGAAATTCAGGGCTTTATGGATGACCTGCGCCCGTTGGGCCTGCAAATGGCCGAAACCCTCGTGGGTCTGATCGGTGGTGCGGACAAAGTCGAAGGCTATGGCAAAGGGGCGCTGATCGGTGCCGCAGGAGAGCTGGAACATGGCGCGCTCTGGCACGCGCCCGGCGGCTATGCCATGCGCGAAGCAATAGGTGGGTCCAAATCAATCGTGCCCTCGGCCAAAAAGGTCGGCGGCGTTGGCGCGCGGCTTGATGTGCCAATCACCCATATCAACGCGGCGTATGTGCGCAGCCACTTTGATTCGATGGAGGTCGGCGTGAACGATGGCCCCCGCGCCGATGAAATGTTGCTGGCCTTGGTGATGACCAACGGCCCCCGCGTGCATTCACGCTCTGGCGGGCTTGAGGCATGGGACATCACGGGCCAGGACGGCCTGCGCTAAAATAAACGACAAGGGAATTTTGACAATGGATATTCGCAAAACCGCCGTCTGGGTGGAAGAAACCCACACCGAAATCGGCCGCGCCATTTCGCCCCCCACTCGCAAAGCGGTGGCAGTGGCGGTGATCGCCAACCCGTTTGCCGGAAGTTATGTCGAAGATCTGACCCCGCTGATGGACACTGGCGCTGAACTAGGCGCACTGTTGGGCAAGAAATGCGTCGACGCCCTTGGCATCACCCCGGACCAGGCTGAAAGTTATGGCAAGGCGGCGATGGTTGGCGAAAATGGCGAATTGGAACATGCCGCCGCCCTGCTGCATCCCAGTCTTGGCGCGCCTTTGCGTAAAGAAGTGGAAAAGGGTGCTGCTTTAGTGCCCTCCAGCAAGAAAATGGGCGGCCCCGGTCAGGTGCTGGACGTGCCGCTTGGGCATAAGGATGCCGCTTACGTGCGCTCGCATTTTGACGCCGTCGAAGTGCGCCTGAATGATGCGCCGCGCGCTAATGAAATACTGGTGGCGGTGGCCGTGACCGACTCTGGCCGTCCCTTGCCCCGGGTTGGCGGGCTGACCCACGAAGATGCGGTTGGGTCGGACGGGTTACGATAAGATGGCCCCTATACCCACCCTGGCGCTTGCCGATGTCTTGCCCTCGCCGCAATCCCTGACCAAGGTTTTGATCGCTGGCTGGGCCGGGCGCGATTCCGCAGGCGTACAGCACCACATCGACGAACTGGCTGCCATCGGCATCGCCCCGCCCTCGCAAACACCGCTGTTTTACGAAGTATCGCGCGACCGTTTGAACACCACGGGATGCATTCAGGAGGTCGGAGCCGATAGTGGCGGCGAGGTCGAACTGGTCCTGTGGCGTCTGAACGGCGCTCTATACCTTGGCCTCGGCTCGGACCATACCGACCGCGCACTGGAAAGCCACTCGGTCGCGTTATCAAAACAGATCAGCGACAAACCGGTCTCGACTCAAGTGATTGCCTGGGACGACCTGAACTCCCCGCTCGATGATATGACAATGACCTGTGATATCTTTGAGGATGGCGCTTGGGTCAGCTACCAAAAGGGCAAGCTGAACACGCTGATCCCGCCGCTGGACCTGCTGGCATTGGCCGAACAACGCGGTGCAATCACCGGGGCAAACAATCTGGCCATGTTATGCGGCACTTTACCGGCCATCGGCGGTGTACGTGCGGCTGACCGCTATAAAATGGCCCTGATCGACACCGATGGGCAGAGCCTTATTTCGCTGGACTACAACGTAGAAAGACTGCCGTCGCGGGCCTGACGAAATGACCTGCCAATAATTCGTAGGGTGGGTTTCAACCCACCACTCGTCGCGTCAAGTCAGCCGGTTAGGTGGGTTGAAAACCCACCCTACGGACCAATGAACGAGTGTGCGGCAAACTTAACCCGTAACCATCGCTTCGACCCTATGGGTTACCCGACAACAACAGATCGTCACGAGTTACGCCAAGCCGGTTGAATGACAGCCCATCAACAGCGTAAAAACAAGGAAAAACCCGGCTGGAGGCACAAACCCCATGAGCGATATGTCCACGCAATCCTGGATCAACGACGCCCCCTTGGGTGAACCACGCGACGTCTGGCAGGCGCGGATTGCCGCAATTCAGGCCGAAGACGGGTTTTTCGAAGCGCTGGGCGCCAACCACAGCGCGCTTTACGTCAAACGCGGCCAAACCCTGATTGTCAGCTTTGAGAACCTGCATGATGTCTATCGCCACGGTGAAAACCGCCTGCCGTGGGGGTTGGGCAAGGATCAGCCCGCCGACTGGTCGGTGCTGGGGGTGATGGCGCATGCCGCGACCTGGTATCGTGATACGGCGGTGCTGGATTTCTTTGACCGGCTGAAGGACGATGGGTTCTTCGACCAATTTGACCAGATCATCTTTTACGGTGTGTCCATGGGTGCCTATGCGGCCTGTGCATTTTCCAGCGCGGCCCCCGGATCCACCGTCATCGCCATCAGCCCCCAGGCGACGCTGGACCCTGACCTGACGCCGTGGGAGACCCGGTTCAGCGCTGGCCGGCGATGGGACTATTCAACCCGCTATGGCTATGCCCCCGATATGCTGGCCGAGGCCGAACAGGCCTATTTGTTCTACGATCCCGCAAACCCGCAAGACGCGAGGCATATGGTGCTGTTTCAGGGCGCCAACCTGACCAAATTGAAATGCCGCTATATGGGCCAGCTTATTGCCACGTATTGGCACGAAATGCAGATTCACGACGCGGTTGTCGAACACTGCATCGACCATAACCTGCCCGACGCCACGTTTTACCGCATGCAACGCGCGCGCCACGCGTCCAGCCGGTATCAAAAGGAAATACTCGAACGCCTGCTGGCCCTGGAAAATCATCCGCTGGTGGTGCGTTATTGCAATGGCGTTCTGGCCCGCCGTCGCGGTCCGGCGTTTCGCCGCGAATTGAACAATTCCCTGCGCATTCTCGGGCGCCCAGAATGATCTGTATGACCTGCATGATCAGAACTGAAAATTCGCAACACTCTGGCGTTTCATTGACATGACCGTCCACCGGCGCACCCTTGCAGGGTCAAAAGGACAGGATGCCCCCATCCTTGACAGTCTGGCGCTTGTCGACTCCGGGCAGGCAAAAGTTCAGGTCTATTTCGGCCCCGGCGTGACCGCCGATCAGATCGACAAAGCCAAACTCCCCGGTCTGGCCGATTTCCGCACCATCGGTGGCAGCTTGATCGTTACTTTTCCCGGGTCTGGTAAGTCCAGCGTGGACATCCCGCTAAGCGGTGAAAACCCGGTAAAGATCAAACCCAACGCGCCCGAAACCGACCTGTTCGTCGGCCAAAACACCGCCTTGGTCGAACGCAATGGTGAAACGGTGCAAACCGCATGCGACTGGCTAACCTGGCACGCCCGCGAACATGGGTTGCAGGCGGCACTGATTGTCGACCGGGGCAAGCCGGGGCAAGCCGATAATTTCGCCAAAACCCTCGGTAATAAACTGGGCAAAAAGGACGATCTGCACCTGACCATTGTTGTGCTGTCTTCGCCCCTCCCTTTGGGCAAACCCGGGCTTGGCCCGGAATCCCATCCGTTCAACGCCCCGGATGCCCCCGGCAAAGACCGCATGTCCACGCCCAAACCCGATCCATGGACCGCACCTTTGGGGGCCCCCAACCTGTATGAATTGCTGCGCTGGCGGTTCCTGAATACGGCCCGCGCCGTCATGAATGTCGACATGCACGATCTGATTGCCGCCCCCCAAGGAGATGGCAAATCAGTGTTCGACCGGGCGGTTGAAGCGCCGCATGGCGTGGTCACATTACTCGGCACTCGGGCATACCCGTGGTCCCTGCGCAAAGGCAAACCGGCTGGCTTTGGCGATCATATCTGTGTTCAGTTCGACAACTCTCAGACCCATTCCCGCTGGTGCATTGCACCCGACGTTGCCCCGGATGACGTGATCTGGCGCATGGTGCGCCTGACCAAAGCAACCCCGGATAAAACGCCGATCCCGTTCTTTCGCTGCATGGCCCTGCGCCACCGTGGCGATGGCAAAGACGCCGGGAAAATATCCAAGATTGTCCCCAAATCCAGCCTGATCGAAACCCCCGAATTGTTGGTGCTGGCCGATGCACTTGGCCATAAACCCGTCCGCATGCCACGCGAA
>DAOUQK010000124.1 GCA_030625695.1 Paracoccaceae bacterium
CGCGAATTGGCAATTTCTGCCATCGACAGACCTTTGAGAAGGTGCCAACCGGTTTCAGACTCGGGACGGGTCAACCCGAGGTCGTCGAAATAATCCTGAACCACGGCTTTGAATTCCATCGAGGTAAGGCGGTGGATGGCAGCGGCCTGAGCCGTATCTTTGCTGGCGGAGCGGGCGTAGTGAACGCCCAGGAATGTGCCCAGTATCAACCCCAAACTGGCGCCGATTTCAACAAACTCGCGGGTTTGCCAGCGCAGGGGAAAGGTTGGCAGGCCCAGCACCGAGGCCAGGACCTCCCACAAAAAGTATGACCCGCAAGCGACCTGAATGACGACCAGCCCCCAAATGACTGAGGGTTGTTTCAGCATTGCGGTGGGCCTGAATCTGCGCGCGACCCCGTGGTGTCCCTTGGGGTGCCCCTTGCAGGGACGGCTTTAAGTAAGGTCGTGAACGTCAGATAAGCCGTGACATCTAACGAGTTCTGATTGATTCTAGTCGGCAATTTGGTTGGGTTTGTCCGGTTTAGTCGGGCGGGCTGGATCACTTATTCTTCTCCCAGCCTCGTGGGCCAATTAGTATTCTCAAATTAAGCCGTGTAGTATCAAAGCTTTGAATCAGTGCCGTCGCCAGAGGCGTCCCCATCCGTGCCAGTATCACCCACATCAGTATCACCCACATCAGCATCACCTGTGTCGGTATCACCTGTGTCAGTATCGCCGGTATCTGCCGTGGCATCGGTCGAAGCTGCATCTGTGTCGGTTCCGGGTCTGCCAGCAGTGTCCGTACTGTTGTCCGAGGACGCAGATGCTTGCTCAGCAGAAGACGCACCAACTGCACCGGCTTGGTTTCCATCTTGCCCCTGTGCCCGGCCCACAGACGTCATCTGCTCATTGCTTTCAAGGCCACTCGGATCGGGGCTGGCAAATCTTGTGTCATTTCCAGGCAGGTTGAACAGGCTGTCATGCAGGATGTCGCCGCTGCGCCGGTTAAACACCACTTCGCGCAGAAATTCATCGTTGTGCGCTGTGACAAGAATACGGCCCAGCCATGTCTTGCTGATTTTGGTCACCGTAAACCCTTCGTCCTGCATGCGGGTTACAACGTCAGTGGTGGTGGCGGCAACATCGGATCCGGCAAAGGCCGGGGTCTGCCAGCTTAGCAGAACACTTACCGAAATGATCCCAAGCCACTTTAACATTCAACCCTCCGAAAACGGGTCAAGAATACACGATACATGGGGCAGCCTGTCAATGCCTGCCCAAAGGATTACACGATTTGCGCTACTGAAACAACAACGCGCGCCATTATGACGCGATTTTGGAGGCACGTTTGCGCACATGCGGGTCCAGGTGGCGTTTGCGCAAGCGGATCGCTTTTGGCGTTACTTCGACCAGTTCGTCGTTGTCGATATAGGCAATCGCCTCTTCCAGCGAGAGGGTAATTGGCGTGGTCAGGCGCACCGCTTCGTCGGTGCCGGATGCGCGCACGTTGGTCAGTTTCTTGCCTTTCAGCGGATTAACCTCAAGATCGTTCTCGCGGGAATGCTGGCCAATGATCATACCCTGATAGATATCCGCCTGAGGGCCGATAAACATCCGCCCACGTTCTTCAAGGTTCCACAGTGCAAACGCCACTGACTGGCCGTTCTCCATCGAAATCAGCACCCCGGCGCGCCGGCCTGGAATTGTGCCTTTGTATGGTGCCCAATCGTGAAACACCCGGTTCAGCACACCAGTGCCGCGGGTATCGGTCATGAATTCGCCCTGATATCCGATCAATCCACGGGACGGCACATGCGCGATAATCCGCGTCTTGCCAACGCCGGATGGCTTCATTTCGGTCAGAACGCCCCGGCGCACACCAGTAATCTTTTCAATTACCGAACCGGAATATTCATCATCCACGTCGATGGTGACTTCTTCGATTGGTTCAAGTTTCTGACCGTTGACGTCGCGAAACAGCACCTGAGGTCGCGAGATTGAGAGTTCGAACCCTTCGCGGCGCATGTTTTCGATCAACACACCCATCTGCAATTCGCCCCGGCCAGCGACCTCAAAGGAATCGCCGCCGGGCGCATCGGTGACGCGGATGGCGACATTGGTTTCAGCCTCTTTCATCAGGCGATCGCGGATTACCCGGCTTTGCACCTTTTTGCCGTCGCGGCCCGCAAGGGGGCTGTCGTTGATGCCAAAGGTGACGGTGATGGTGGGCGGGTCAATTGGTTGTGCCTCAAGGGCCACGGTGACTTCGGGGGCGACGATGCTATCGGCGACGGTGGTTTTGGCCATGCCGGCAATCGACACGATGTCACCCGCTTCGGCGACGTCAATGGCGGTTTGTTCCAACCCGCGAAAGGCCAGCACTTTGGAAACCCGGAAGTTTTCAATCAAAGTGCCGTCGCGCGACATGCCTTTGATGGTCTCACCCGCCTTAAGCGTACCACTTTCGACCCGACCCGTCAGAAGGCGGCCAATGAACGCGTCGTGGCCCAGGGTGGTGGCCAGCATGCGAAACGGCTCTTCCGTGCGCGATTGCTGCGCCGGGGCAGGGACGTGCTCGACGATCAGGTCAAACATCGCGCTCAGATCCTTGCGTGGACCGTCCAGTTCCAGATCGGCCCAACCCGAGCGTCCCGAGGCATACATGCTGGGAAAATCAAGCTGATCATCGGTGGCGCCAAGGTTGGCAAAAAGATCGAAACATTCGTCCAGAGCGCGGTCGGGTTCGGCATCCGGCTTGTCGACCTTGTTCAGAACGACGATCGGGCGCAAACCCAGGGCCAACGCCTTGGCGGTGACAAACTTGGTCTGGGGCATCGGCCCTTCGGCGGCGTCCACCAGCAGGACAACACCATCAACCATCGACAGGATGCGCTCAACCTCGCCACCGAAATCGGCGTGGCCGGGGGTGTCGACGATGTTGATACGGGTATCACCCCATTCAACAGAAGTCGCTTTGGCCAGAATGGTGATGCCGCGCTCGCGTTCCAGATCGTTGCTGTCCATGGCCCGTTCGGCCACCGCCTGATTGGCGCGAAACGCACCTGATTGTTTCAGCAATTCGTCCACAAGCGTGGTTTTACCGTGGTCGACGTGAGCAATGATCGCAATGTTGCGCAGTTCCATGAATTCAGCCTTTTGAAGGGAGTTGGGCGCGCATACCCCGCCTTTGCGGGCATTACCAGAGAAAATGACGGATTAACCTTGATCCGTGGGTTCCCGTGACAAAGCGCACCTAAAAGCACGCTTAATTCGTCCGATTGATGCCATAATTCTGCCCCTTCGTCAGCGCAGGTTCGGGCGCGATAGTCAAATACGGGAAAATCTTATGTTGAAATATCTGTTTGTGGTGCCTTTTGTGCTGGCCGCGGCCAGTGCCTCTGGTCAGGTCATGCCCAACAAAACCGGTGCCGGGTTCAACGAAGTTGCCACCTACCGGATGTTGCAGGTCGGACCTTTGCGCAATGCGAAGTCCAGACGGGCCGGCAACGGGCGTACGGGTGTTTCGGATGTGCCGGTGTTTTCGGCTAAGGCACAGGGCGTGCGTATTCGCCGCCTGACCCAGGAAAAAGCCTCGGGTGTTGCCATTCATCTTTCTGCGCCGGGTGGGATTGCCATGGGTGGTGTGGCGGTATTTGCCGGTGATGTGATGGGAACATTACGGATTGTGCGGTATGGCAAACATGTGTTTGGCGTGGTGGATGACTTGCGCAAACCATTGCGCGGTGTGGGCCTGAACCACGCAGAGCTTGGCCGGTCGTTGACTGATCAAGTGACCCAGCGTACCGGTTGTACGATCAACGGACCACCGCTGATGATGATAGGGCCGGGCCATCTGAACAAACTGTCGATCCCACTGGCGTGTAACTGACGTCTCGGGAGGCCGTAGGATGGGTTTTTAACCCATCTTTGTTCCGGTTAGATGGGTTAAAAACCCATCCTACGGAAATTTGAAAAGTCAGGTATTGTCGGGCCCCGTACCACAACCGTCTCCGGTCAGCTGGATCAAATCGGCTTCTTGGCTTTCGATAATGCGGTAACTTTCATTCACCCCGGCGGCGGATAACTCGCGTGCCACGCTTAGCAACGTGTTGGCATCCTGCCCGTCGCACATATCAACCATGTGCTGCAATTCCTCCAGCGCCACCACCCGGGCCGCGTCCAGGTCAGGTGCGCCGTAGATTGACACGAAATGCTGCGCTAAACTGTCGGCCAGTACCTTGTATTCCTCTGGTTCAATCCGGGTCACAGCGGCAAAAGTTACCCGGCCATAGGTCTCAAGCCCCAGCCAGCCGTTAGAAAACGCCTGTCGCGCTTTGCCTTTCAGGTCGCCTTCGCCCCAGTTGGAAAACTCGAACCCACCCGAGATCACCCATTCGCCGGTTCGGGCGTGGCGGTGGAACACCATCGTGTCACTTTCATCCAGATGAATGGCGCGGGCAAGGTTCATGTGTTTTTCTCCAACAAGGCCGTAAGCGGGATCAGCGTGGTATCGTCCCCATCCCGCCGCAACATGGCAAAATTCGCGTCCGCTCCCATGAATGTGCCGCCCAGGTCCTTGCCGGCAACGCACATTGGCAGGCTTTCGCCCACCCCGTACAGCAATTCGCGCCATTCCCGGTGCAGGTTTTTCGCGTCCCCATCAACCAGATCGTTGACCCAGACCAAAGTATGACGCGCCCAGCCTTCAAGCAATTCCAGCGGCGACACTGCGGCGCAGCCTTCCATATACAGGCTGGTCTGATCGGGCGTATCACCCGGATCACCGTCGCCTTGGGGCAGCAGCCAGATATCGAATCCCACCACCAGCCAGTCGGGCACCTCGTCCGGGTCACTGTGCGAGGAAGCCATGCGCAGAAACCCCGCCTTTGCCCCGTTCACCAGAATATTGCCATCCCAGGTCAGATGCAGCGCCACTTCGGGCGGGGCCAACCCACCAAAGGCGTTTTGAAACCCGGTGGCACAGGCGCAAAACACCTGAACCGCCTGCTCCAACGCAACTTCGGGCGCAAAGGCAATCGCCGCGCGAAGACGTTCGGGGGCGATAGAATGCACTAATGTGCCTGAATCGCAGCCCAAAGCGGCAAGCCCGCGCGCCTTGGCAAATGGATCAATCGTGCCCGCAACCCGTTGAGGGGAAATCAGCGGTGGAAAATCGGGTTCGCGGTCGGCCTCGAACAATGGATCATTCATATGCGGTACTCGTGTATAATCGGATAAATCAGGGATTGACGAGGCAGATTTTCGGCCTCACGCTTGATCTTACCAAGCAGGGGAACAGGATGAAACACTTCAGTATTGCGCTGGTCTGTCTGATCTTTGTTGCAGCAATACCCGCGCGTGGCGATCACAAAGACCTGAGCCTGTTGGTCGCCCCGGAACTGGACTCTTCTGGTCTGATGGCATTCATTTTGCCGCGCTTTTCGCTGAAAACCGGCGTCAAAGTGCATGCCGAGCCGTTGGGCGGGGCATTCGCGTCTGGCAATATCATGCAGTTGCAACCGGACACCGGTGCGCCGGCTCTGAGCGGGCAGGGGCAGACCTATGGCCTGACGCTGCCCGACAAGGGCGACAAAGCCGCCATGCGGTTCTTTGACTGGGTTATGTCCGATATCGGCCAGCGCACCATCAATCAGTTCGCCCCAAACGACACGCAGATGTTCACCGGTGCGGCCGACAGTGAAATTGTCGTCAAAGCGGTGGTGCCAACCGGCGACGTGTTGCGCGGCGAGTCGCTGTCTTATACCCATTGCGGGCGCTGCCATGTGATTGGCGCGCGCAACCGGATGAACGGCATCGGTTCGACGCCCTCTTTTGCCCTGTTGCGCGTTTTTGATGATTGGGAATATCGTTTTCGCGCCTTTTACGCGCTTAACCCGCATCCGTCGTTCACTCAGGTTGTCGGGGTTACCGCGCCGTTTAACCAGTCCCGCCCACCGCCTATTTCGCCGCTGTTGATGACCCAAAAGGAACTCGGCGATATCGTCGCCTTTACCGCAGGCATCCCGCCGGTCGATCTGGGGGCACCCTTGGTGCATCAGTGATCCTTGCGTTTTGAGAAATAGTCTTCGGTGGTCACGGTCTTGGGTCGGTCAGCCCCCTGAAACGGCTGACTATCGCTGTGATACTGCGCTTCTACGCGGCAATTGTCGCACATCTGGATCAGTTTCCCGGCCTCAGAGGTGGCGAACATCGAATGTTTGCCCGCCAGCAGGCTGGTCACCTTTTCGACGGTCGATTTCACCCCAAACAGCGCCCCGCATGAGATACAGGCGAACGGTTCTTCTTCGTGCAGAACGCGCGCGTTCATGGCCGCGTCGGACAGGTCCAGTTGTGGCACCAGCGACAGGGCGTTTTCCGGGCACACCCGGGTGCACAACCCGCATTGCAGGCAGGCGTCCTCGACAAAGCGCAGTTCTGGCCGGTCGGGGTTGTCAGCCAGTGCGCCAGCCGGACAAAGCGAGACACAACTCAGGCAAAGCGTGCAGGCGTCAGTGTTAATATCCAAAGCGCCGTAAGGTGCGTTTTCCGGTAGCGGAATGGGCGTGTCGGTGTTGTCCGTCAACGCCTTGGCCGCCAGCCTTGTGACCTGACGCCTTGTGCCGATGGCCAGGATAGGCGTCGTGTTTGAAGGCCCGGCGGGCGCGTCATACAGCGCGTCACTCAGAGCGTCAGGGTCATCCAGTTGCAGCAGGCGGATTTGGTCGGATTGTGAAATGGCATTGGCTAAAACGGCTTCTGAGGCCTGGGTTTGCGCCACGCTGCGTGGGGCCACCAGAACATCCACCCGGGCAAAGCCACTGGCCAAAGCGGCAAGCATTTCAGCGTGACCAAAAAGGGCGGTACTTTCCAGCTCCAGCGGGATCACATCAGCGGGCAATCCACGCCCGTATCGCGCCGCCAGAGAGATCATCTGCCCGCCGTGTTCAGCATCACAGAGCAACAGCTTGGCGGCGACCCCTCCGGCACTTGAATAACCGCTTGCAAGGGTCTGAATACGTTTGAATATATGCGATGTTGCCGGGGCTTCGAATTGCAATGCGCCGGACGGGCAAAGGGCGACACAATCGCCGCAGCCGGCGCAGATATTTGGGTCAATCGTGACATGATCACCGTCCGCCGAAATCGCTCCGCTGCCGCAGCTGTCTATGCACGCTGAACAACCGGTAATTTCGGCGCGGGAATGGGCGCACACTTGGGTATTATTGGCGACATAAAGCGGTTTCTCAAAGGTGCCAATCAGGTGTGACGCTTCCAGAATTGCCTTGCCAACCGCCTGCGGATCGCCGGGGTCGGCCCGCAAATATCCATCGCGGGCATGCCCCGAAAACAGGGCTTTTTCACCGCTAAGATCAAGGATCAGATCACATTCTGTGCGCCCGCCGTCCCGCGCCTTGCCAAAGCCCATATCGCCGCGCCCGCCCGGATTCACCTGACGCAAACGGTCGATTTTGACGTTGTATTGCCCCAATGCGCCGGTCACGGTTTTCAACTGCCCCAGCACCACGTCATAGCCGTGATGATCCATCATTTCGGGCGGCTGATCCAGCAATACCGTGACACTAAGGACGTGGGCCAATTGGTCAGCTGCTGCAAGGGTAACATCGGCGGCACCCAGGATAAGACAGCGTCCGTCAGACAGGATTTCAAGCATTTTGACAGGCGGGGTGCCAAGCATCGCTTCGTTAATCAACGCGGCCATTTTGGGCCCCGGTTTGGCCCCTTCTTCACCCCACCCTGCGCGGTCCCGCAAGTCGACAAATTCGGGGCAGGGCACGTCCAGTTCTTCGGCCAATTCGGCAAAAACTGCCTGCTCTTGCAGGCAGGCGATGATTGCCTCGCCGGATTTGATTTCTGTCGCGGCGGCACCAATTTCGCGGGTGCAAAGATCACTGTGTACCCGGCTGCAGGTGACGTCGCAGGATTTGGTAATCAGGTCCGCGTCCAATTGTTGACTTCCTGAACAATCGCATAAAATCAAACGCTTGGGCATGGTTCCTCATTCTTTCCGGGTTTGCTGGCGTGACAGATTTGCTGATTCCCCCACTTAGTTAGGACCGCTCAGGTCTCTTCGTAAAGCCCTTTCTTTGCGTGACCATCACCGCCGTGGCGCGAATGATTCGTTCAAATAGGCATCGGCATTAACCAAGCAAAAACATGGGTTTTGAATATGAGGTCACATTGTCCCGCCCCAGATTTGACCACCCTCGGTTTGGGGTCGAATTGTCCCGGCTGACACCGGTCAGACGGTTTATTTTGCAGGTTGGTGCGATAATGTTTGCCTTAGCGCCAAATCCTTCGCAAGTTTTGTTAACGAAGATCAAAACAGGGGCGACAGGGGTGGCCGCAGGTCCGTCAGAGAAAAGCATTTCGATCCCTTTGGGGGTTGTTGTCCGGCGCGCGCCGGGGCTGACTCGTTGGGCCAAATGGACCTGGAACGCCATCGCCGTTCTGCCAGGTGCCGGCCCCGCCGACTGGCGCGAAATTGCCCGCGATGGTGAGGCGATTGATTTTCACGCTGCCACTGTAACGCTGGAATTGTTTCGCACTGACACCGAGGCGTATCTAAGCGGGTTGTCCACCCGTGAACCGGCAATCTATGTTGTGATGCGCGACGGTCCCCGCGATCACCCCGAGGTGGTTCTGGCCACGGTGTCGCCTTATGACGCCCAGGATTATGCCGACAGCGGTGACGATATGATCGACAAGGTGGCCATGCCCGAGGGTCTGATTGACTGGATCAAGACGTTCATATCGCAACACCACGAAGACGAAGTGTTTATCAAACGCAAACGCGACAAACACCGGTTTGACGGGGCTCAGGACGGGGTTGGGGATGCGCGTATCGCTCAGGTCAGCGATGTTTACCGTGCGCCGCGCAAAGTCGGGGTGGCGCAATGAGCAGGCCCGAGAACATGTGGTCACGCCGACGTGCGGCCGTTTTGGCCGAGGCAAAAGCCGATACCAAGGCGACGGAGCGGGCCGAAGCGACTGTAAAGCAGGCCGAGATGGCCGAAAAAAGTGATGCCGATATCTTGATGGAGCTGAACCTGAAAGATCCGGATCAAATGCAGCAAGGCGATGATTTTGCCTCGTTCATGCTGGCCGAGGTACCTGAACGCCTGCGCAAGCGGGCGTTGCGGACGTTGTGGCGGTCCAACCCGGTGTTGGCCTGCGTTGACGAATTGTTGGACTACGGCGATGATTTCAAGGCCGAATGGGACGGGGCCGATCT
>DAOUQK010000267.1 GCA_030625695.1 Paracoccaceae bacterium
GACTGAGGTCTTGCGCAAAGGTTATTCGATCTATGGCTGGCGGCATGTGCCGGTTGAGGTGGGGTGTCTGGGCGACAAGGCCAATGCGACGCGGCCCGAGATTGAGCAGATCCTGATCTCCAACTCCAAAGGCGTTGATGAGGAACGATTTGAGCGGGAATTGTATGTGATTCGACGCCGTATTGAAAAGGCGGCGGCGGAGCAGGGGATTGCAGGGCTTTATGTGGCGTCGCTTTCGTGCCGGTCGATTGTCTATAAGGGCATGATGCTGGCGGAACAGGTGGCGGATTTCTATCCTGATCTGAGAGACGAGCGATTTCAAAGCGCCTTTGCGATCTATCACCAGCGATATTCGACCAATACGTTCCCGCAGTGGTGGCTGGCGCAGCCGTTTCGGATGTTGGCGCATAATGGCGAAATCAATACGCTGAAGGGCAACGTCAACTGGATGAAAAGCCACGAGATTCGCATGTCGGCAGCGACGTTTGGCGAGATGGCGGAAGATATCAAGCCGATCATTCCGGGCGGGTCGTCGGATTCGGCCGCGTTGGATGCGGTGTTTGAGGTTTTGGTGCGCGCGGGCCGGTCGGCACCTATGGCCAAGACCATGTTGGTCCCGGAATCGTGGTCCAAGCAGGCGGTCGATCTGCCGCAGGCGTGGCGCGATATGTATTCCTATTGCAATAGCGTGATGGAGCCGTGGGACGGGCCGGCCGCCTTGGCGATGACTGATGGGCGCTGGGTTTGTGCCGGGTTGGACCGGAACGGCCTGCGGCCAATGCGCTATGTTCTGACGGGTGACGGGTTGTTGATTGCGGGTTCCGAGGCCGGGATGGTTCCGGTGGATGAAGCGCGCGTTGTTGAAAAGGGCGCGTTGGGACCGGGGCAGATGCTGGCCGTGGATATGAAGAAGGGTAAGCTTTTTCATGACACTGAAATCAAGAACAAGCTGAGCAAGGCGAGGCCGTTTAGTGAATGGGTCGGTCGGATAAATGATGTGGATTCTGCGCTGACCGGGGTCAATGAGTTTGCTTTGTTCGAAGGGGCTGAACTGCGCAAGCGCCAGATCGCTGCCGGGTATTCGATTGAGGAGTTGGAGCAAATTCTGGCACCGATGGCGGAGGACGGCAAAGAGGTTCTGGCCTCGATGGGGGATGACACACCTAGTGCGGTGTTGTCCGAGATGTACCGGCCGTTAAGTCATTATTTCCGGCAGAATTTCAGTCAGGTGACCAACCCGCCGATTGATAGTTTACGTGAATTCAGGGTGATGAGCCTGAAGACACGGTTTGGGAACTTGAAGAACGTGCTGGACGAGGACTCCAGTCAGACCGAGATTATCGTTTTGGAGAGTCCGTTTGTTGGTAACGCGCAGTTTGATGCGTTGCTGGAGACGTTCAATGCGCCAACGGCCGAAATTGATTGTTCGTTTGAGGCCGGACCGGGGGCGCTGGGCTATGCTTTGACGCGGGTCAGGGACGAGGCCGAGGATGCGGTGCGGTCGGGTGCCGGGCATATTGTTTTGACCGATCAGCATTCGGGCGAGGCGCGCGTGGCGATGCCGATGATACTGGCGACAAGTGCGGTGCATTCGCATCTGACGCGCAAGGGGTTGAGGACGTTTTGTTCGCTGAATGTGCGCAGTGCCGAATGCATTGATCCGCATTATTTCGCGGTGCTGATTGGCTGTGGGGCGACGGTGGTGAACGCGTACCTGGCCGAGGATTCATTGGCGGACCGGATTGGACGGGGATTGGCCGAAGGGACGCTGACCGAGAATATTGCGAGGTATCGCGCGGCGATTGACCAGGGGTTGCTGAAGATCATGGCGAAGATGGGGATTTCGGTTATTTCCTCATATCGCGGCGGGTTGAATTATGAGGCTGTAGGGCTAAGTCGGGCCATGTGCGCCGAGTATTTTCCCGGCATGACCAGCCGGATTTCCGGCATCGGTGTCAGTGGTATTCAGCATCAGGCCGAGAAGGTACACCGCGTCGGTTGGGGCGGGCAGGATTTGCTGCCCATCGGCGGGTTCTACAAGGCGCGGACGTCGGGCGAGACCCATGCCTGGGAAGCGACGTCGATGAAGCTGTTGCAGATGGCGTGTGACAAGGCGTCGTTTGAGTTGTGGAGGCAATATTCGGCGCAGATGCAGGCGCGGCCGCCGATCCATTTGCGGGATTTGTTGGCGATCAAACCTTTGGGCGATGCGATTCCGTTGGAGGAAGTTGAGAGCATCACGGCGATCCGCAAGCGGTTTGTGACGCCGGGGATGTCGCTGGGCGCGCTTAGCCCTGAAGCGCATAAGACGTTGAATGTGGCGATGAACCGGATTGGGGCCAAGTCCGACAGTGGCGAGGGCGGCGAAGACCCGGCGCATTTTGTGCCGGAGCCGAATGGCGATAATCCGAGCGCCAAGATCAAACAGGTGGCTTCGGGGCGCTTTGGGGTGACGGCGGAATATCTGAACCAATGTGAAGAGCTTGAGATCAAAGTGGCGCAGGGGGCCAAGCCGGGTGAAGGCGGGCAATTGCCGGGAATCAAGGTGACGGAATTGATTGCGCGGTTGCGGCATTCGATCAAAGGGGTGACATTGATTTCACCGCCACCGCATCACGATATCTATTCGATCGAAGACCTTGCGCAGTTGATTTACGACCTCAAACAAATCAACCCGCGCTGTAAGGTGACGGTGAAGCTGGTGGCATCCAGTGGCGTGGGCACAATTGCGGCGGGCGTGGTCAAGGCCAAGGCGGATATCATCCTGATTTCGGGGCATAATGGTGGGACGGGGGCGAGTCCCGCCACCAGCATCAAATATGTCGGCCTGCCATGGGAAATGGGCCTGACCGAAACGCATCAGGTCTTGGCAATGAACAACCTGCGCGAGCGGGTGACATTGCGCACCGATGGCGGTTTGCGCACGGGCCGCGATATTGTCATGGCGGCGATGATGGGGGCCGAGGAATATGGCATCGGCACTGCGGCGTTGATCGCCATGGGCTGTATCATGGTGCGCCAGTGTCAAAGCAATACCTGCCCGGTTGGGGTTTGTACGCAAGACGAAGATCTGCGGGCGAAATTCACCGGCAGTGCGGATAAGGTGGTCAACCTGATCACGTTCTACGCTCAGGAGGTCCGTGAATTGCTGGCCTCGATCGGCGCGCGTTCGTTGGATGAGGTGATTGGTCGTGCGGACCTTTTGGCGCAGGTTTCGCGCGGGTCGGCGCATTTGGATGATCTGGACCTTAACCCGTTGTTGATCACGGTCGATGGGGCGACGGGCATCAAATATAACCGCAACAAGGAGCGTAACGAGGTGCCCGATACGCTGGATGCCGAGATTATACGCGACGCGGCACGGTTCCTGAAAGACGGCGAAAAGATGCAGCTTTCTTATGCGATCCAGAACACGCACCGCACGGTTGGCGCGCGCACGTCCAGCCACATTGTGCAGAATTTCGGGATGCGCAACAGTTTTCAACCCGATCATCTGACGGTGAAACTGCAAGGCTCGGCGGGGCAGTCACTGGGCGCGTTTGCCGCACCGGGGCTTAAGCTGGAAGTCAGCGGTGACGCCAATGATTACGTTGGCAAGGGGCTGTCGGGGGGTACCATCGTGGTGCGCCCGCCGCAGATCAGCCCACTGATCGCGGATCAGAATACCATCATCGGCAACACGGTGCTGTATGGCGCGACGGCCGGCTTTCTGTTTGCGGCGGGTCGCGCGGGCGAGCGGTTTGCGGTGCGCAATTCCGGCGCGAGTGTGGTGGTCGAGGGCTGTGGTTCAAACGGCTGCGAATATATGACCGGTGGTGTTGCGGTGATATTGGGCGAGATTGGTGCCAATTTTGGCGCCGGGATGACGGGCGGAATGGCGTATTTGTATGACCCTGACGGGTTGGCCGAAACCTTGATGAACCCGGAAACGATTGTCACCTGCCGGGTGGGCGGGGACCATTGGCTGGCAGAGTTGAAGGGGCTGATCGAACGCCATGCGGCTGAGACTTCAAGCCGCAAGGCTGCCAAGATATTGCAGCATTGGGACAACGCAAAGGGTCATTTTCTGCAAGTTTGCCCGAAAGAGATGCTGGCGCATTTGCCCGCGCCATTGCATCTGGAGGATACGGCCATTCCGGCAGAGTAACATTTGCCGGTCTGGCCGTTGGTCACAGACCTGTCGATGATCCGTAGGATGGGTTTTCAACCCATCGCCCCTCACGCCGAAATAGCAGGTTAGATGGGTTGAAAACTCATCCTACGGCACGTTGAAATGTCTTTTCTAACGGCATCCCCGGAAAGAGTTACTTTCCCGAGTGTGCGTTGATTTCGTCCGGCCGGGCGGTGCAGATGATCGCAGTTGCGCCGTAAGGTAAGTCAGTGCTTTCCTGCGTTGGCACAGGCCTCTATATATTCGAACTATGGCACGGGCAAAAAGCAAATCCAGAAAATCCGCGAAGCGTCGCAAAAAGGCCGGTGGGTGGGGACGACTGTTACGTTGGGCCGGATTCATCCTGCTGCGCACGACGACGGTTTTTATCGTCACCGTGATGGTGGTGGTTGTGCTTTATACCGTGGTCAATCCACCCATTACCCATACGATCTGGTCTGAATCCCGCCGGTTAGGCGCGGTTGATCGCGAGTGGGTGCCGATCGAAGATATAGCGCCCGTCATGGCCCGGTCGGTTGTGGCGGCAGAGGATGCGAATTTCTGTTTGCATTGGGGGTTTGATGTGGCGGCGATCCGTGCTGCGATGCAAGGCGGCGGGGCGCGGGGTGGGTCGACCATTACCCAGCAGGTGGTGAAGAACGTGTTCCTTTGGCAAGGGCGCAGTTGGATCCGCAAGGCGCTTGAGGCCGCGATTACCCCGGCGGTCGAGGCGGTATGGTCCAAGCGCCGGATCATCGAGGTTTACCTGAACATTGCCGAGATGGACGAAGGAGTGTTTGGAGTTGAAGCCGCAGCGAGGCGGTATTTCAATGTGGAGCCCGAGAGGTTGAGTGCGCGCCAAGCGGCTTTGATTGCGTCTGTGTTGCCATCCCCCAAGACAAGGTCGGCGGCGAACCCAAGCGTTTCATTGCGAAAACGCGCGGTTTTGATCAGTGACGGGGCGGCGACAATCCTTAGCGATGGGCGGTCTGGGTGTTTCGAGGATTGAAAACCTTGCGCGAAACGGGCATTGGTTTTGGATAAGGTTTGTTTCTGAATTATCTGGATAGTTATGGCCCGTTTGTTTCACGTTC
>DAOUQK010000268.1 GCA_030625695.1 Paracoccaceae bacterium
GGCTTTGGCCGCCTGCGATTTGGAGGTGACAAGCTGTCCCTCACTGCGCACTACCGCGTATCCACGCTCTAACGTGGCGCCGTAACCCAGCGTCGACAAGAGCCGACCCGTGGCATCAACCTGGGTCCGCCAGCCGGACAGGCATTGCTTGCCAGCATTGTCCAGCCGTCGGGTCATGGCCTCTAACGCCTTGTGTCGCTGGCTGATATCACGCTGTAACGCGCGCGGATGCAGGCCTGCGACCCGTGCCGCCAACCGGTCGCGTTTAGCCGCGATCAATTGCGACAAAAGCCGGGTGCGCAGGCGGGCGGTGGAATTGGCCAGATTGATGGCGCGGGTTTGCGTGCCGCGCTGCAGGGCGTTTGGCAAGCGTTCGGCGATCAGATCAAGCCGCTGGCGCGGGACTTCGTAAAGGGTATCAGGGCGCGGCAACGCGCGTGCCAGATCGCTTAGCCGCTGGCGGCGTATGGTGATCGACAAACTGGCCGCACGGATCAACCGCGCCGCCTGATCCTCGCTCCAGGCGATCAATTCCAGGCGCACTGGCACAGCCAGTTCTGCCGCTGCGGTCGGGGTTGGGGCACGTTGGTCTGAGACAAAGTCAATCAGGGTGGTGTCACTTTCGTGACCCACAGCCGAGATCAGCGGAATGGCGCTGGCGGCAGCAGCGCGCGCCACCACCTCTTCGTTAAACCCCCAAAGATCCTCGACCGAGCCACCACCGCGTGCGACGATCAACAGGTCTGGCCGCGGCATGGCACCACCCGGGGTCAAGGCATTGAAACCGGCGATGGCGCGGGCCACCTCGGGGGCACATGCCTTGCCCTGAACCGCAACCGGCCAGATCAATACCTTGCGCGGAAACCTGTCGCGCAAACGGTGCAGAATATCACGGATCACCGCCCCCGAAGGCGAAGTGACAACGCCAATCACCTGGGGCAGAAACGGTAGCTTTTGTTTTCGGTCAGCGTCAAACAGCCCTTCGCCTTGAAGCTGTTGCTTGCGCTTTTCCAACAGCGCCATCAACGCGCCCTGCCCGGCCACGGTGACTTCTTCGACGTTCATATTATACTTTGACTGCGCCCCGAACGAGGTCAGCCGCCCGGTGACAATCACCTCAAGCCCCTCTTCCGGCACCACACTTAACCCAGACACCTGGCCCTTCCAGGTGGTGCAGGCCAATACGTTGCGATCATCTTTGACGTCATAATAAAGATGCCCCGACCGGGCCTTGAACACGCGGCCAACCTCACCACGCACTTTGATGCGACCGAAGGTGCCCTCCAGCGTGCGCTTAATCTCGCCGGAGATTTCGGAAACGGTGAATTCCGGGGTGTTCTGGCCCGGCTGGGGGTCTTCAAACAGGTCAGACATTGTGCGGTCCTTTAGTGCGGGTCCGAACGGTTTAACCCACATCAAAGCCACTTTGAACCGTAGTCTCACGACTCGGGCCACACAAACCCCTGCACGAACCGTTGTCGAAATGGGTTGCAACACCTAATCTTGCCAAAAATCCCGCCACTTGGGGCCCCCCCCGTTAAGACACAAAAGAACCCCTGCAGATTGCGAAACCCGAACCTGATTGACATGACACATAAAACAGGGTGCCATACAGCAAGATGAAGGACGCCTCTCAGACCCCAATTGCCGCGACTTTAGAACATCTGACCGGACGGTCGCGTGGCCAAGTATCCTGGATCACCACGGATACAGCCTGGGCTTGGCTGAGCCGCGATGGAAGGCTGCGCATCACAGCAACAGATATGGCCCCTTCAGGGTCAGTACCTGTTGCTCGGATCAGCAGAACCGGCAAGAGCTTTGGGATCGAGACCGTTGACGGCTCAGATCTTTGGGTCAACAACAAGGCGGTCACGTTCACCCGGCTTGATCACTCTGATATGATCGAATTCGGGGAGATCGGACCATTATCAAGATTCCGCATCTATGACGAAATTCACCAGCCGAACATGACGTTGGGTGAAATTCTTGGCGACACGTTATCGTATATGAGGTCGAGCCGCCGCCCATTTTACAAACGCCTTTCATTTGCGATTCCAGAGTTTGGGCGACGCCTGCTTCTTGAAACGACAATGTTATTTCGGATCGGGGTGCTGATCGCCATAGCCGCTTTGGCAATCGCCATTTTTCTGCAATACCAAGGCGATCAGCGCCTGCGCGCCGAGATCAAAAGCCGCAGCATACAGGTCGACTCGATTGCCTCTGCTCTGGCTGAAACACGCAGAGACGCGATCCGCCCCAGCGACCTGACAGCACTACGCGCCGATCTGAGCGCTGGAATGACCGATACAACCGAACGTATTGCGATCCTCGAAGCGCAATCCGAATCGACCACACGCGTAATTTCTGCCGCCGCCTCTTCCGTTGCTTTTCTGCAGGGCGGATATGGTCTTCGGCATCGTAAAAGCGGACGCATGTTGCGTCAGGTTGTGGGAGAAGAGGGCCTTCCGATAATTACCCCCGGCGGTCAGCAGCTTTTGTCGCTGGATGGTACTGGCCCGTTGGCAGAGGTTCAGTTCAACGGAACCGGGTTTATCCTGGCTGGGACCGGCTTTCTGGTGACGAACCGCCATGTGGCACTGCCTTGGGAGCGTAATCCCGGAGTCGCGCTCGAATCTGAGGAACTGGAACCAGTAATGACGCGCTTTGTCGCATACTTACCCGGGCGACCCAAAGCCGTCGAACTCGTGACTCTTGGTGTCAGTGATGATGCTGATGTGGCCCTTTTACGACCAGAACCCGCACTAACTGCGGTGCAAGGACTAATTGTGGCGACCGATGTTCCACGCTCGGGCGAGGAAATTATCGTAATGGGCTATCCAACCGGACTTTTGTCGCTTCTGGCGCAGTCAGGAGAGGCGTTTGTCGACGAATTACAGAAATCCGGTGAGACGGATTTCTGGGCGATTGCGGAACAATTGGCGGTCGCCAACCTGATTGCTCCGCTGTCAAGCCGGGGAATTGTCGGGCAGACGACGCCTAGCGTTATCGTTTATGATGCAGAAACGACACGTGGGGGCAGTGGCGGTCCGGTTTTGAACGCCGCAGGTGAGGTCGTCGCCATAAACGCCGCGATAATGCCCGAGTTTGGTGGGTCCAACTTTGGCGTCCCGGCCAGCCAGATTCTTTCTCTGCTTGCCGATATTGAGGCCAAAAAGTGAGATCAGTTGCGTCTGATGAGCGCAGGCTGGTCGACGTTTATTTGGGAGGAAGATCAAAACTGACTGAGCGGTTTAGAGCCTGCAGACTTAATGTTAAATCGCTGTAATGCATCCTTAGCGGTAACTGAATTTCCAGACGATCATGCCTGGCGCACTACTTCGCGCGCGATCAGCTGTCGAACCGGTGGCAAACCCAGACTCTTGCTGTGGTGCCCGGGCGCAATTCCGGTTAGGTGGCCGTCATCAGATCGGAGAAGACCAGATGAACATTCTTATTCTTGGCGGTGGTGGGCGTGAACACTCACTGGCCTGGGCGGTCCAACAGAACCCAAAGTGTGACCGGCTGATCGTGGCGCCGGGCAATGCGGGGATCGCCGGGATTGCCGAATGTGCTGATCTGGATATCGAAGACGGCGGTGCCGTGGCGGTTTTTGCCTCTGAGAATGCGGTTGATTTTGTCATCGTCGGTCCAGAGGCGCCCTTGACGGCGGGCGTGGCGGACCGGCTGCGGGACGCGGGCATTTTGGTGTTCGGTCCTTCTGCGGCAGCGGCGCAATTGGAGGGGTCAAAACACTTTACCAAGGAAATATGCGCAGCCGTTGGCGCGCCGACGGCAGCTTATGGCCATTTCAACGACGCTGAAGCCGCAAAGGCCTATATTCGTGCGCAAGGCGCGCCAATTGTGGTCAAGGCGGACGGGTTGGCAGCGGGCAAAGGCGTGATTGTGGCGATGGACGAGGCCACAGCATTGGCTGCAGTTGATGACATGTTCGCAGGGGAGTTTGGCGAGGCCGGGGCCGAAGTGGTTATCGAAGCATTCCTGCAAGGCGAAGAAGCGTCGTTCTTTGTGCTGTGCGACGGCGAGACGGCGCTGCCTATTGGCAGCGCTCAGGACCACAAAGCTGTGGGTGAAGGCGATACCGGGCCTAATACGGGTGGCATGGGGGCCTATTCACCGGCTCCGGTGATGAACCCCGAAGTGACGGATAAGGCGCTATCGCAAATTGTCGCCCCGTGTTTGGCGGAAATGGCGCGGCGCGGCATGGCGTTTCAGGGGGTGTTGTTTGTAGGATTGATGATCGAAGACGACCAACCCAGTTTGATCGAATTCAACGTCCGTTTTGGCGATCCGGAATGTCAGGTTCTGATGATGCGATTGGGGGCGCAGATTCTGGATTTGATGCATGCTGCGGCTGAAGGGCGGTTGTCTGAAA
The DNA here is from genome assembly GCA_030625695.1 of Paracoccaceae bacterium. Lineage (GTDB taxonomy): Bacteria > Pseudomonadota > Alphaproteobacteria > Rhodobacterales > Rhodobacteraceae > NVQY01. The sequence continues at coordinate 4,394 of DAOUQK010000268.1, forward strand.
CGCGGGTGAATTGGGGTAATGATCATGCGATGTCGGTGGTACTGGCGGCGCAGGGATACCCTGGATATTATGATAAGGGAAGCGTTATCAACAGCTTGGACACGCTTGCCGAGACCAGTATGGAGATGTGTTTTCATGCCGGGACCAGCAAAGTGAATGGTCAAACCGTGGCTACTGGCGGTCGGGTTTTAAATGCAACGGCGCGCGGCAGCACTTTGGCCGAAGCCCGTGCGCGGGCTTATGCGATGGCCGAGACAATTGAGTGGCCCGAAGGGTTTTATCGGTCAGACATCGGGTGGCGGGCCTTGAAGTAGGATTGATCCAACGGTCGGGCTGCGCCCGGCTTTTTAGTTTGGAGGGCGTTCCGCCCACAGAATCCACCCGGGCCCCCTGAGAGTTTATCTGGCGAAATGAAGCATGACCTCAGGTTAGCGGCAGGCAAGCACGGCCTGATAGCTGGCCGGGCCGGTGTGAGGGCCGATATCACGGGATGTAACTTGGCCGTCCTTGAGGGTGCTGGCCATCATCCGGGTCCAGTTGGCATTGGTGGTGATGATTTCCGGGGTGGTGGCGCAGGTTCGGATACCGCCTGAAATGTAATCCTCGCCAATGCGGTGGTTCGTCAGACCGGGCTGGTCGGTAACATGGGTAAGTTTGCCGTTCTGATACCGCCAGATCCGCAGGGTTTTGGCCAGATGCGGTCTGTCGATATAAGCGATTTCCACATGGCCGTCGCCGTCAAGGTCGTCAGCCCCCAAGGGGGCCAGCCAACGATGGGTTCGGCCGATGAACGGGGTCGCGGTCCGTTTGACCAGACGAGCATCTTCGAGCGCGTAAACCGCCAGTTGGGC
>DAOUQK010000075.1 GCA_030625695.1 Paracoccaceae bacterium
TGCTTTTGTGCCACCGCACTTACGGCGGCGATATTATCCGTCGCCCCCACACCCGTCCCACCAACGCAGGCAATTATCCCGGCGGGTTGGAACCCGGCGATGATATCGGCTTTGATCGCCCTATCCAATGCGGTCGCGTCCATCGCCCTATTCGCGCCCTTGACCGGGATACGCACCAGATTGGCCTCGCCGATACCGGAAATCCAGATCGCGCGATCAATCGAGGTATGCACCTCGTGCGAGGCATAGACCCGTACCGGGCGAAGACCCGCCAGCCCTTCCTTGTTGCCACGCCAGTTCAGCGCCCTTTCGCGCATGGTCAGAATGGCGGCCAGGGTTGCGCCGCTGGCGCTGTCCTGAATGACGCCGTGGAAGCCAGTCTCCAGACCCATCGCCTGACGCAGCCAGTCGAGCACTTTGGTTTCCAGCTCGGTCGCAGCGGGCGAGGTTTGCCAAAGCATACTTTGCGCCGACAGATTGGCGATCATGTATTCGGCCAACACCGAAGGTGGTGTGGCGTTGTTGCAGAAATAGGCAAAGAACCGTGGATGTTGCCAGTGGGTGATGCCGGGCATGATCACGCTTTCAAAGTCGGCAAACACGTCCTCCATATCTTCGGGCAGGTCCGGCGGGCTGTCCGGCAGGGCGTTCAGCACTTCTCCCGGTTCGGTCTGCGCCCGCACCGGGCGGTCCGATTTGCTCAGGTGATAGTCCTGCCCCCACTGCGCTGCCCGCTTGCCCCACTGCGCAAATTCATCCCAGTTCATGTGTGTTGCCCTTTCATGGCGCAATAATCGGTTGTGCGGTTAATGCGGGCGGAATCGGCTCTACACCTGCGAAAAGAGATCCATTCTCAAACCAGCTACGTGGTGCCGGCGCGCCCCACAAGGTTTGGCGTTGCGGGTCATCCAATGCCCAGCGGATCGGCTCAAGATCGGGATCAACGGTTTGATAGTCGGAGCAATAGATTTCAATCCGATGCCCGTCCGGGTCCAGCACATACAGGAAGAACGCATTGGAAATGCCATGCCGCCCCGGCCCGCGCTCAATATTGCTGACATAGCCCGTGGTTGCCATCAGATCGAGCAGGTCAATAATGTTCATAGGTGTCGGCACCCAGAACGCCGTATGGTGTAGCCTTGGCCCCAATCCATTGGTAAACGCCACGTCATGTACGCCACCCTTGCGATGCATCCACGCGGCCCAGATTTTGCCGCTGTCCTCATCCTCGGTGTATTCGGTCGTGCGAAAGCCGATGTCGGTGTAAAACGCCACACTGGCGTCCACGTCGGAACTGAACATATTGAAATGGTCGATCCTAAGCGGTTTCACACCCTTGTAGAGCCTGTATTCCTGATGGATCGTCGGTAACCGGTCCATTTTCACATAGAACTCCAGCGGAATACCCCATGGGTCAACCGTGCGCAGAGTCCGACCCATGAACGGGCGTTCAATCCATTCAGTGGCAAGGCCATGGTCGGCGAAAAACGCCTGGGCCTTGTCCAGATCGACGTCGTCGTACAGTTTCAGACCTAGGACCAGGACTTCTGCTTTGTCGGCCTTGGTCAGTACAATGCAATGATGCCCGCGTTCCTCCATCGCCCGCAGATAGATTTGGGTGTCATCCTCAAAAGTGACCTGAAGGCCAAGTGTGTCCACATAAAACGCCCGACTCGCCGCCAGATCGGTGACGGTGTATTCCACATGACTAAGGCGCACTATGTTGAACGGCGGATAAAGGTTCGGGGTAGGCACGGTCATGGTGTTTGGTTCCTATTCGTTCAGATGGTCGCGCGCGTGAGTTTGATCAGGCCCCTAACCGGGGAATTTTGTGCTGGCCGGTGGCAAAACCGATATGCTTTTGCTCCATATAGAAGTCGAACGACCAGTCGCCGCCGTCGCGGCCTATGCCACTGGCCTTGACCCCTCCGAAGGGCGTTGGCAGGTGGCGGACGTTTTCCGAATTTACCCAGATCATCCCGGCCTCAAGTTCGTTGGTAAACCTTAGGGCGCGGGTCAGGTCGTTGGTCCAGACATACCCCGTCAGGCCATAAGGTGTGTCGTTGGCAATGCGCAGCGCGTCCTTTTCGGTGTCGAATGTGATTGCTGTCAGGACCGGGCCGAAAATCTCTTCTTGGGCGATTGCCATGTCGTTCCTGGCGTCGGTGAACAACGTCGGGCGCACATAATACCCCTTGTCGCCAACCCGTTCCCCACCCGCAGCAATCGTCGCCCCTTCGGCGCGGGCCTTGTCGAAAAAACTGACCACCTTGTCGAAATGGGTTTTGTGGATCAACGGGCCTACTTCGGTCGTTGGGTCCAATGGGTGGCCGACGCGGATGTTATCAACCCGCGCCTTTAGTTTGGCCAGAAACTCATCGGCGATGTTTGACTGCACCAGAAGTCGTGAAGACGAGGTACATCGTTCGCCATTCAGCGAATAGATCATGAAGATTGCGGCATCCAAGGCACGATCAAGATCGGCGTCGTCAAATACGATCACCGGGTTTTTGCCGCCTAACTCAAAATGTACCCGTTTGAGCGTATCCGCCCCTTGTTTCATGATCATCGAACCTGTCCGGCTTTCGCCAACAAAGGCAATCGCCTTGATGTCAGGATGTTCGGTCAGCGCCTTACCGGCCTCTTCCCCTAACCCGTTCACCAGGTTCCAGACGCCGGGTGGCAACCCGGCCTCCTGGGCAATCTCGACCAGTAATTGCGCCGTCAAAGGTGAAAATTCTGCCGGTTTGTGCACCACAGTACAGCCGGCCGCCAACGCCGGAGCGATTTTCCAGGTCGACAGCATGAAGGGCGTGTTCCAGGGCGTGATCACCCCAACCGGGCCAATTGGCAGACGGGTTGTCACATTCATCAATGTCGGCGATGGCAACATCTGCCCGTCGCGCGCTGACGGCGCTCGATCGGCAAAGAATCGGAAATTTGCGGCCCCACGCAAGGCGGCCTTGGACATGAACCTTATCGCCTGCCCGGTATCCCAGCATTCGCAGAATGCGATTTCTTCGGCGCGGGCGACGATGCCGTCAGCGATCCGGTGCAGAATGGCGCGTCGTTCGGTTGCGGGCATATCACGCCAGGCCGGAAACGCCGCTTTTGCGGCCTGTGCGGCGGCACCGATATCGGTGCCATCACTTTGGGCAACCGTGCAGATATGGCTTTCATCCACTGGTGACGCATTGTCGAAAACCTTGCCAGATGCCGCTGGAAGCGTCTTTCCGGCGATGTGATTCTGAACACCGTCTGCGCCGAATCGCGCTAAGTAGCTGGTCAGTTTCTCGGTATTTTGCGTCAAATCACTCATTATTCGTTGGCCTTCAGGTCAAATGGTCACGGATTGTGCCGGTTTTGGGCGAAAGTTCCGGGTCGATATCACGCATTTCGAATGAAAGTGCGATAGAATACTTGTCCATCGCGGGTTGCAGAAAATCACGGGCGGCCTCAAATATCTGCGCCGTGGCCGCCTTGCGCGTTGCCAGATCGCGGCCACCGCGAAGGCGCAGAGATATGTCAACAAAACCATGATGCGCCCCGCCATCAGCAATCGAAACATGCGTTGCACATATGGCCCTAACCCGCACACCGGCCATTGGCAGAACCCCGGTCGCAATTGCCGCGCGGCGCAGAACGTCACACATCAGGGCCATATCAACCCGCTGTTCCATATTGGACGAATATTCTATCGTCAGGTGCGGCACGCCGGCCCTCCAATCATTACTTAACATGTTTAGCACAATGCAGAGAAGTGTCAATACGCGAGAGCGTAAACAGGGATTGCGCATGGTTGCGCCATTCTGGCACAATAGGCCATGACACAAAAACTGCTTTCAACCGACCGATCCTTGCCAATTGCCCTTTTGCGCGCGCGTGAACGGGTGATGGGACCAATTCGTGCAATGCTGGCCGATGTTGGCGTGACTGAACAACAATGGCGCGTTTTGCGGGTGTTGAAGGAATCCGGGCCTAATGACCCGACCCGCATTTCCCAGTCCGCCTGCCTGTTGCTGCCCAGTCTGACCCGCATTCTGCAAAAGCTTGAGGAAAAGGAATTGATCCGCCGCAGGCCGGACCCGGTTGATAAACGCAAACAGATTGTCGAGATTACCAGCGGGGGCGAGGCGCTTATCGACGCCAATTTTGATACCAGCCAGGTGTTGATACAGCAGGTCCGAACCCGCATGGGCGAAGATCGGTTTGAATTGCTGTTGGATTTGCTGAACGAGTTGGACGGGCCGGATAGTCCCGACTGACCAACGTCAGTTCCGAAAAGCGTAAATACTCAAATTCCCGCACTTGACCTTCCAGTTAGGGGAAGGTCTATATAATCTGACATCTGATCTTGAGGATGTCCAAAATGCCCGGTTTGAAACCTGACGCCACTACCCTCCATCTGAATATCGACGGCCTGAACTGTGCTGCTTGCGTTGGCCGCGCCGAACGCGGGTTGCAGGCGGTGTCGGGGATCAGGGACGCGACGGTCAACCTCGCGGCCAAATCGGCGCAGATGACCCTTGATGGGGCCAGCATAGAAGACGCCCGCACCGCCCTTGCCAAAGCCGGGTATCCGGCGCGCGAGGCCGAAGTGATCCTGCAAATCGACGGGATGACTTGTGCAGGCTGCGCTGGGCGTTCTGAACGCGCCTTGCAAGCGGTGCCGGGGGTGGTGTCGGCCTCGGTAAACTTTGCCAATCATACCGGGCACGTCCGTTACCTTGAAGGTGCGACCGATCTGGCGGCACTGGCAGGGGCCACGACACAAGCCGGGTATCCCGGGGTGATTCAAAGCGACGAATCGCCCAGCGCCGATGACCGGGCGGCTGAGGAAATATCCTCGGCGCGCCGTCTGACGCTTATTGCGCTGGCCTTATCGTTGCCGGTGTTCGCGCTGGAAATGGGCGGGCATTTTATTCCGGGTGTGCATGCGCTGATCAGCGGCACCATCGGGCATCAGACCTCATGGTTGATCCAGTTTGTCCTGACCACCGCCGTTCTGATCGGTCCCGGCGCGGTATTCTTCCGCCTTGGGCTGCCAAATCTGGCCAAAGCAGCGCCTGATATGAATAGCCTTGTCGCACTTGGCACCCTTTCGGCCTGGGGGTTTTCCACCATCGCCCTGTTTGCGCCATCGCTTTTGCCGGTCGGCACCCGTGCTGTGTACTTCGAGGCCGCTGCCGTGATTGTCACCCTGATCCTGTTGGGTCGCTGGCTTGAGGCGCGGGCGCGCGGGCAGACCGGGTCTGCGATTCGTAAGCTGGTTGGCTTGCAGCCACATAACGCGCTGGTTGAAGACGGTGACGATGTGGTCGAAAAGCCGGTCGAGGCGATTGTTGTTGGCGATATCCTCCGGGTTAAGCCGGGCGAAAAGATTGCCCTGGACGGAGAGGTTCTGTCGGGCCAGTCGTTTGTCGATGAAAGCATGATAACCGGAGAACCTTTGCCTGTGGCCAAAGGGACTGGCGACTGGGTTGTTGGTGGAACTGTTAATGGCAACGGTGCGTTGCGGTTTGAGGCGCGTAAAGTGGGGCGCGACACGATGCTGGCGCAGATCATCGCCATGGTGCAACAGGCGCAAGGCGCCAAACTGCCTATACAGGCGCTGGCGGACAAGGTGGTGCGCGTGTTTGTACCGGTGGTGATTGGTATCGCCATTTTGACCGTAATCACCTGGCTGGTGTTTGGTCCGGTGCCGGCGTTAAGCCACGCGTTGGTGGCGGGCGTTTCGGTTTTGATCATTGCCTGCCCTTGCGCCATGGGACTGGCCACGCCGACCTCGATCATGGTGGGCACTGGACGGGCGGCGGAAATGGGCGTGTTGTTTCGCAAAGGCGACGCGCTGCAATCGCTGGGCGAGGCAAAGATTGTCGCGTTTGACAAGACCGGCACGCTGACCATTGGCCACCCGACCCTGACCGACCTGGTGGTTGCGGACGGGTTCAAAGAGGACAACGTGCTGCGCCTTGTGGCTGCCGCCGAGACGCAATCGGAACATCCCATCGCCAAGGCGGTCATTGAAGCGGCAGAGGCGCGGGGCGTGATCCTGCCAGAGGCTCAGGAGGCCGAGGCCATTGTTGGTTATGGCCTGCGTGCCGTCGTGGACGGGCACAACGTTCTGGTGGGGGCTACCCGCCTGATGCATCGCGAAGATATTGACTTTGCGCGTTTCGGCACCGACCTGGAGCAGTTGCAAACGCAAGGCCGCACGCCACTTCTGGCCGCCATTGACGGCCAGATTGCGGCAGTGATCGGCGTTTCTGATCCGATCAAACCCGGCGCGGTTGCAGCACTTAAGGCGCTGCGCGATGACGGAGTCGAGGTGGCGATGATCACTGGCGATGCCCAAGGCACGGCGCAGGCCATCGCCGCCGAACTGGGCATCTCTCACGTCGAGGCCGAAGTCCTGCCTGACGGCAAACGAGACGCCGTCGAGCGGTTGCGCGCGGCGCATGGTGTGGTTGTATTTGTTGGTGACGGCATCAATGACGCGCCCGCCCTTGCAGCGGCAGACGTGGGATTGGCGATGGGCACCGGCACTGATGTAGCAATCGAAAGCGCCGATGTGGTGCTGGTGTCCGGTGATCTGGCCGGGGCGGTCAATGCACTGCATGTGTCCCGCAAGACATTGTCTAACATTCGTCAGAACCTGTTCTGGGCCTTCGCCTATAACGTCGCCCTGATCCCGATTGCCGCCGGTGTGTTGTATCCTGCCATGGGTGTTCTGCTGTCGCCGATGCTGGCGGCGGGGGCCATGGCGATGAGTTCGGTGTTTGTGGTCAGCAACGCGCTGCGCCTACGCGGTGTTCGCCCGGCGTTGCGGGACGAGGGTTCGGCCAAGCGCCGTCCCTTGGTGCCCCGGATCGCTCCTGCCGAATAGTGGATCCCGGGACCTATTTCCTCAATGCCCCGGCCAAAGCCTGTGCGGCCGCAACAATCTGTTTGTCATCAAACCCGGCATACCCCAGAACCAACCCTTGGCGCGGCACCTGGCCCGAGTAGTACCCGGACAAGGCCCGCACCGTGACGCCGTTGGTCCCTGCCCGCGCGGCGGCCTCCTTATCATCGAAGCGGGCCACCAGTTGTGGCGTCATCCACGCAATCAGATGCATACCACCCAGCGAAGGCTGTACCTTTAGCAGGCCCCGGCAAGCCCGGTTTATTTCAGCCACCAGAACTTTTTGACGATGGGCATACAGCCGACGCATTCGCCGGATATGCGTGGCAAACATGCCGCTCTCTATAAAGCGCGCCAGAACCGGCTGGCTGACAATGCTGGCCATTGGCCCGTCCTTTAACGCCCCCCGGACCCGGTCCAGTTGCGCAAGGGGAACCACAACAAACCCCAATCGCAACCCCGGGAACAGAACTTTGGAAAAGCTGCCGACATAAAACACCCGCGCGCCGCTGTCCAAACTCATCAATGCGGCAATCGGCTGACCCTGATAGCGGTACTCACCGTCGAAATCATCTTCGATGACAATGCCATTTGCCCGTTCGGCCCAGTCCAGCACCCGCAACCGACGTGCCAAAGGCATGGTCATGCCCAACGGGAACTGCCGTGACGGCGTTAACGCAACCGCCCTGATGTCGGCACGTTCCGTGTCGATCATCAGACCATCGTCGTCCACCTGTCCGGGTATCCATTCCAAACCGTCGCGCTTCAAGGCGTCTCGCAGAACTTTGTGGCCCGGTTCCTCTACCAGAACCTTATCACCCGGATTTAGAACCGCCCGGGCGATCATGCCAATCGCATCCGCCAATCCGGAGGTGATCACCACCTGCATCGGATCGCAGGTTATCCCGCGCCAATCCTTTAGATGCCCGGCAATCGCTGTGCGCAACGGACCCCAGCCCAGCGCATCTGGTCGGCCCAATAATGCAGGTTCCGGCGTTTGCCAAACTTGGTCGTAGGTCCGTGCCCATTCGCGAAATGGAAAACCCGTTTGATCCGGTATTGCACTTTCGAAGGCACGCACTGGCTCGGGCTGGGTAAGTCCCGGATCGTTAGTGAAGGGTTTTTGCGGCTTTGGCGGGGGCGGCATTCCTGAAAGATCGTCGGCGACAAACACACCCGAACCACGCCGCCCGACCAGATAGCCTTCGCTGACCAATTGGTCATAGGCCGTGGTCACGGTTATGCGCGATACCGAAAGATCCCGCGCCAAGACCCGGCTGGGTGGCAGTTGGTCGCCAGAAGTCAGCCGCTGTTCATGCGCTAAACGGCGAATCTCACCGCTAAGCTGCGCTTGCAGCGATTGTCGAAGCGACCGGTCAAGCGAGATGGTCAGCAGGGCAGAATCAATATTGGTCTTAGTCATATTGCTAGTTTTGGATATTTGTCAGGGCCAAACAAGGGCGTATTCAGATTCGAAACACATTGGCAGAAAGTGAACATCTCGATGAATTCCCCCTCCAAAACCCCGACCGACCGTAGCCGTTTGCGGCGGATGTATGAACGTGGCGGTTACGATGCCAGCACGATCTATCCGATCCTTGATGCAACGCCGATGTGCACCGTTGCGTATGTTATCGACGGCAAACCCTATGCCACGCCGACAATTCAATGGCGCGAGGGTGATCATGTCTATTGGCACGGGTCTTCCGCCAGCCGGATGCTGAAAAAATCAAGTGGTCATCAGGTTTGTCTGACTGTTGCGATTACCGATGGCTTTGTCATGGCGCGATCCGGCATGCACCATTCGATCAATTACCGCTCCGCCATGTTATTCGGCGAAGCGCATAAGGTTGAAGATGCGGACGAAAAAGAGGCCAAGATGAAGACCTTTGTTGATGGGCTTTGGCCGGGTCGTTGGGACATGCTGCGGCCTGTGACGTCTCAGGAACTGAAAGCAACGTGCATTCTGGGCATGAAGATTGACGAGGCCGCGTCAAAAGTCCGTACTGGCCCACCGGCCGACGATGAAGAGGATTACACCTTGCCGATCTGGGCTGGTGTCCTGCCTGTCCGCAGCGAATTCCTTGCCCCGGTGGCAGACCCCCGCAATCTTGAAGGCGTCGAACTGCCCGACCATTTGCGTGATTTCACCTTTGGCTGACAGGTCGGGTTAGAGTGTTGCGTTAAATCGACTCCCGCTTAACGCAACACGCTCTACTTGCCCAGTTTGGCGTGTACCGCGCCCAGATCAATCTCGCGCACTGGCATCTTGTTGGCGGGGTCGTTGAAATCATAGCCGAACAGATCAAAGTCCCGGTGATAAATCTCGTGCATCAGATGCATCGACAGATCGTCAAAATAATCTTCGACCGGATGCGCCCGTTTCGGCCCGTGGCCTTCGGATTCGTTGAACCTCGGGATTTTGCTTAGATCAATGGCCTCTGGCGTTTCTATCGAATTCAGCACATCCTCCATGCCGTCGTTAAAGGCTTCGGTCCAGATGATTTTGTCATAGGTGCCGCCGTTAACGATAAAGGTCGATACATGGCCCGATACCGCCGACCAGTGGATATCCGGGTCCATCGGGCGACGCCAACGAATGGTGTCCCGGGCAAACAACAAAAACCGCCGGAATGCTTTGATCTGGTCAAACTCTTCTGTACCATCCTCGCCGCCAACTTCGACGCCGTATTTATACACCAGCATCGGCACCAGTTTGCCGCGATACCGTTTTCCATTACGCTGAATGCCGCATATTTTGTCAAAGAATGACGACAGAATGCGGGTATAGGGGTTGCGCACGCAAGTGAACGCATAGGACCCGTGCCCGAGCACATTCTTCTCGATCAACGGCTGACTGTCTTCGCGCGCCCATTTGTGCAGGCCTTTTTCAGCATCATGAATGTCGCCATCAAAAAATTCGCCATGATCCGAATAATACATGATCTGCCCGATGGTCGAGCAGGCACATTTGGGCACCACGCGGTACACCACACTTTCGGTTTCGGTCATCCAGACCCCGGGAAACCCCATCTGCTCGCCTCCATTTGCGCTGCTTATCGCCCAAAATCGGGTCGCAGTCGTCTCATCTGCTAAAAAAGCAAATAAATCCTGTTTATTCAATCACTCTTCACCTTTATCAAGGTAAACAATTACTACCTAGCAGGTGTTAGTGTTCCCAATATGGCCAAAATTGCCTATATTTTGCTCTGCCACAAGGACCCGGAGGCCGTTATTCAACAGGCCGAACGTCTGACGGCGGCGGGTGACTATATGTCGATCCATTTTGATGCGCGTGCCAAACCCGACCTTTTTCACCAGATTCGCAAGGCTTTGGGTGATAACCCCAACGTAACCTTTGCCCGTAAACGCATCAAATGCGGCTGGGGGGAATGGACTTTGGTTCAGGCAACGCTTTATGCGGTCGAGGCCGCGGTTGAGACGTTTCCGCGTGCCACCCACTTTTATATGCTGTCGGGCGATTGCATGCCGATCAAGACGGCGGAACACGCGCATAGGTTTCTTGACGAAAACGACGCTGATTTTATCGAAAGCTTTGATTTCTTCGAAAGCGACTGGATCAAGACCGGCATGAAAGAGGACCGGCTGATTTACCGGCACTATTTCAATGAACGCAAACACAAACGCCTGTTTTATGCAGCGGTCGATGCACAACGCAAACTTGGCCTGACCCGCGAGGTGCCGGATGATATTCAGGTGATGATCGGCAGCCAATGGTGGTGCCTGCGGCGGCGCACCGTCGAGTGGATCCTGGAGTTCACCCGTAACCGCCGCGATGTGATGCGGTTTTTTCGTACCACATGGATTCCGGATGAAACCTTTTTCCAGACGCTGGTGCATCACCTCGTGCCCGAGAACGAGATCAGGACCGACAGCCTGACATTCCTGATATTCACCGATTACGGCATGCCACTTAACTTTCACAACGATCATTACGATCTTTTGCTTAGCCAGGATTTCCTGTTTGCCCGCAAGATCAGCCCCGACGCAGAAGAGCTTAAGTCCCGTCTGGGTCGGCTTTATGCAGCGCGTGACGTGGATTTCCAGATATCTAACGAAGGCCGTAGCCTGTTCAAATTCCTGACTGGCCGTGGACGGATCGGGCGACGGTTTGGCATGCGGTTCTGGGAGACCGAAAGTTCGCTGGGGCGGGAACGCGAATTGATGATTGTGGTCAGCAAGAAATGGCACGTTGCCAAGCGACTGCTGGACGAGATCAGACAAGTTACCAATGTTCCGGCGATCGAATATCTGTTCACCGAAGAAAGCACACCATTGCCCGATCTGGGCGGCATCCAGTCGACGCTGGAAAAACGCACAAGGCACCGGCGCGCGTTGATGCGGATGTTGTTTGAATATTATGACACCGACCGGCTGATCGTCTGTATGGACCCTTCAAACCTTGATCTGATGCAGGATTTTTTTGCCGATCGGTCGACGACCCGTTTGTTAGAGGTCGAATGCCTGTTTTCCGAGGAATTCCTGGCCGGCCACGCCCGCCGGGTTGGACTGGCCGGGGAACGCACCAGCCAAGCCACGCTTGACCGGATTTTACCGACAATCCGCAACGATATGAATTACGAATCCGACCGTATCCGCGACGCAGGATTTGCAAGGTATGGTCGTATTCAAGAGGTGGCATCGCCCGAAGATAACGCCAAGAAGCTGGCGGAATTCCTGACGATATCGCTCGATAGTGCATTGCAGATCGCCCAGTCAGAGGTTCTTTACGCGGACTAACGAGCTATTCGCTCAAAGCCTCCTCTTGCATATCGCGCGGTCTTTCGAGAGTTTGGTGGGTATATTCAAAGGACAATCTTATGCGTTTTACGACCCTTTGCCTGTGCCTTCTGCCCTGTTCCGGGTTGGCCGAAACCTATACGCTTCATAGCCAGATACGTGACGTTACTGTCTATCCTATTGGTGACAAGATCACCCGTGTCGCTGAATTTTCCATTCCCGCCGGGCAACATCTTTTGATCCTGCCTGACTTG
>DAOUQK010000201.1 GCA_030625695.1 Paracoccaceae bacterium
TCAGGGTCAGTTTCGATGGCCTCTTCAAGCAGCGAAACCGCTTGTTCGTGTGCCGCTTGTTCAACCTGATGGTATAGCGGCAGGGCCCTCAGGTAACGATCCCATGCGTCAATGCTTTCAGACCGTTCGCTACTTACGCGCTTGATTTCGGCAAGGGTAATCTCGGTTCCGACGGCACCCAACACCTTGGCAGTTATTTCATCCTGCAATTCAAATATATCGTCCAGCTTGCCGTCATAGCGATCAGCCCAGACATGACCGCCGGTATGCGTATCAATAAGCTGACCGGTGACGCGCACCCGGTCGCCGCCGCGGCGCACGCTGCCTTCCAGTATGTAACGCACGCCAAGTTCCTGACCGACCTGTTTCACATCCACCGACCGGCCTTTGTAAGTGAACGATGTGTTGCGTGCGATCACCAGAAGGTCCTTGATGCGTGACAGTTCGGTTATGATGTCTTCGGTAATGCCGTCCGAGAAATATTCCTGCTCGGGATCACCAGACATATTGTTGAAAGCCAGAACCGCAATCGACGGCTTTTCTGACGGGGTCATTGGGTTTTGAACATCTGCTGCCGGATCACTGGCCGCGCTTTTGGCAATTATGCGGAACACCTTTATTGGCCGCTGAATATTTTTAACTTTCTGTTCGCCAAGGTTTTCAAAGTTCAGATCAATCTTTCCGATGATACTTTGATGCACCACGTCCGAGATACAAATCCCACCAGGCAGGGCCAAACCTTCAAGCCGTGCGGCCACATTCACCCCGTCACCCAGGATGTCATCGCCATCAATGATAATGTCGCCGAGATTAATCCCGATCCGATATTGGATTTTCTGATCTTCGGGTATGTCCAATTCGCGTGTGGTCATCTCTTGCTGAATCTCAACCGCGCTTTGCACCGCGTCGACAACACTGGGGAATTCAACCAGCATCCCGTCGCCCATAAGCTTGACGATGCGCCCGCCATATTCCGCAAACTTCAGGTCGATCAGGTCTGCACGATGGGCGTTTTGGCGTAGGATAATACCCTGTTCGTCGGCCTCCATAAGGCGCGAATACCCAACCATGTCGGCGGCCATAATGGCAGTAAGTCTTCGTTCGACGCGGCCCGCCTGCATAGGCAATTCTCCAGTTTTCGAAACCTGCAAGGCCAACACTAGATAGACTTGACCCGCCCGTCCACGGGAATTGCTGTCATCAGACAGTTTGGGCCGGAGTGCTTATACCTCCAACGCTGCCTTGTGGGCCTCGACCAATTCAGCCATCGAATGGAAAACCATGTCATAAGACGGCATATCGCCGGGGTTCATAGTGGCGCCGAACCCTTCCTGCGCGTGGCGCCGGTAAATCCAGCAATTGGCAAGGCCAGAGCGGTTGGCCGGGGCGTGGTCGTGGAACATGCTTTCAGCGGTGTGCAGGATTTGATCCCTGGCAATTCCCAGCCGGGCAAGGTTTTCGATCATATAGTCAAAATTGCGAGGGTCCGGTTTGTAAGAGCCAATGTCGCCGGCGGTATAGGTCGCATCAAAAGCCACCTGCAATTTACGGTTTGAATGGACGAAGCTGGCATTGTCGACATTTGAGAGCACAACAAGTTTGAAGTGTTTCTTCAGGTATCTTAGCGCTTCGACACTGTCGTCAAAGGCCGGCCAATGTTCTACGCTGGCACCATAGGTCAGGCAGTCTTTCCAACTAGCTTCTACGCTCCATTCCTCGGCCAGACGTTTGTATACGACGGCCAGAATCTGACTATAAATCTTGGTTGGCGTTTGGCGCTGGGTGGAGGATTCATGATGGGCGTGGGCCTCAAGAATATCATTGCGCGACAGTTTGGATTCAACCTTGTCAGTCAGGGGCTTCAAGCCGTTCACCATTCCGGTTTCCCAGTCGATCAGGGTTCCGTAAACATCGAATGTCAGGGCTTTGAAGTCGGTCAGTTTCATAGTGCGGCCTTTTGAGGTTCCATGGGATTTAGGCTAATCTGGCACAGATTTCATCATTCATCAAATGAATTGAATTGATAAATCCATCTAAATATATCATGTTCATGCTCGCATAGATGGAGGCACAACATGACCCCCCGACTTGATATTGACGCGCTCAGAGCGTTGCAGGCAATTGTTGCCCACGGTGGTGTCACGCGGGCCGCCGAGCATTTGGCGCTGTCGCAATCCGCGGTCAGCCACAAGATCAAAAGGCTGGAAGACAACATCGGCAGCAGCCTGCTTAACCGCAAACCCGGAGCGCCGATGCTGAGTGATGCAGGCGAGCGTCTGTTGGGGTATGCCAATCGTATTCTGACGCTGCATGACGAAGCGGTTTTATCGCTTGGGCGGCGGGAACTGGCCGGGAATATCCGTCTGGGGATGACCGAAGACATAACCGGCAGCGGTCTTGCGCGTATCCTTGGCCGCTTTGCCAGGCTGTTCCCCGAGGTATCGGTGCGTACCCATGTGGCGCAAAGCCTGAGCCTTCAAAGCCAACTTGAGAACGGGCAGATCGACATTTCGGTCATGCAGGTTTTCACCAGCGACGTTCGCCCCAAAGACATGGTGCTTTTCAAGGACCATCTGTGTTGGGCAAAAGCGATTGACCTGCAACTGGACCCTGAACGGCCGGTGCCTTTCCTGTCTTACGATGACAATTGTTTTTACCGGAAATGGATGCTTGAACATGTGGCATCGAACGGTTGCCAGTTTAAAACCGTGCTGGAATGCACCAGCAATGCAGGCATCCTTGCGGCAATTGAGGCCGGGTTGGGGGTTTCAATCATCAGCCGTCGTCATGTCACGCAGCACCTTGAGGTGATAGACCACCTTTTTACGCCACCGCCCGAGATTGCATATGTTGTCAGGACTGCCTCGAGCTCAAAGGCGGTGCGGGCACTGGTTGAAGAGATTGGCCACGAAACCGGAGAGTTTTCGCGCCTTCAGGTAGTTTAAGATCAAACCCGTCAAACCCCGTCGATAAAAGGTCTGGACCTCTGACCCAAATCTGCCCTACCCTGTGCAAGTCATTCAGGGAGACACGTTCATGGCAACCGGCACCAATATCCGCACCTATTTCAACGGCAAATGGCATAAGGGCGACGTGCCGATCATTTCGGCCGCCGATCACGGCGCGTGGCTTGGCTCGGGCGTATTTGATGGCGCGCGGTTGTTTGACGGGCTGGCGCCTGATCTGGATAAACATTGCGCGCGGGTCAACCGGTCGGCCAGTGCCTTGATGCTGACGCCCACCGTTAGCACCGAAGATATGGTCGAAATAGTCCGCGAGGGGCTTGAGAGCTACGACAAGGGAACACCGGTCTATATCCGGCCGATGTATTGGGGCATTGACGGCGATGCGACGGCCATTGTTCCCAGCCCCGACACCACCGGATTTGCAATTTGCCTGGAAGAAATTCCCATGGCCCCACCCACCGCGAGCGCCACGCTGACCCGCACAAGGTTTCGCCGTCCGGTTCTGGAAGATGCCGTGGTCGATGCCAAGGCGGGCTGTCTTTACCCCAACAATGCCAGGATGCTGGCCGAAGCGCGTTCCAAAGGGTTTGCCAACGCGCTGGTGGCGGATGCGATTGGCAATGTGGCCGAAACCGGCACCGCAAACATCTTTATGGTCAAAGACGGCGAGGTGTTTACACCCGTTGCCAACGGTACATTCCTTGCCGGGATAACCCGTGCACGGCATATGTCGAACCTGCGCTCCGATGGGGTCATGGTTCACGAAACGGTGCTTTCGTTTGAGGATTTTCATGGGGCGGACGAGGTCTTCATGTCGGGCAATATGTCCAAGGTCACGCCGGTTACCGCGTTTGACGACACGCAGTATCAGATCGGACCAATCGCGCGGCGGGCACGCGAGATGTATTGGGACTGGGCCGCGAGCAACGGATGAGCCGTCGCAAAGGTCGCAACTTGTGACGGTTGCCTGCACCCGCTGCATCGGGCATCATCCGATAAAACGGAGCAAGTGATATGCGTAAATTTCTGGTCGTGCTGGATGACAGCCGAGAATGCCTGAACGCCATGCGGTTTGCGGCCATGCGGGCCGCCCATACTGGCGGCGGTGTAACAATCCTGTCGATCATAGCACCAGAAGAATTCAACCATTGGGTTGGTATTGGCGACATCATGCGCCAAGAGGCGCGTGAACGGATCGAGGCGCATTTTGAGGTCTTTGCCAAGTGGATGCGTGACCGGCAGGGTGTGGAACCGGACCTGATACTGCGCGAAGGCGAAGCAGTAACCGAGATTCTGGCGCAGATCGCGGAAGACCCGGATATCGGGGTTCTGGTGCTGGGGGCGGGCGATGACAAAAAGGGACCGGGGCCGTTGGTGTCGAAGATGACGCGCGCCTCGGGGTCGCTGCCGATACCGATTACAATTGTGCCGGGTGATCTGAGCAAGGAAAAGCTTGAGGCGATTACCTGAGGCAACTTTAGAATCGTTCCAATCCTTGACAGACGGGTGATCGGACCGCATATCAGCATCAGCTTAACGGAGGCGCGCGCCATGTTTATCCAGACCGAATCAACCCCCAATCCTGCGACTTTGAAATTCCTGCCGGGGCAAACCGTGCTTGAGGCCGGAACCGCCGATTTCCCATCACCCGATACGGGCGGGCAATCGCCATTGGCGTCGCGCATTTTTGCGGTCAGCGGCGTGGCCGCTGTGTTCTTTGGCAATGATTTTGTTACCGTGACCAAAGACGACGCGGTTGAGTGGGACCACATCAAACCCGCCATCCTGGGTGCGGTGATGGAGCATTTCCAATCCGGGCAGCCGGTAATTGAGGGCGATCATGCGGCCCCGTCTGGCCACGCCGAACATACCGGCGAAGATTCAGGCATTGTAAATCAGATCAAAGAGTTGCTGGATACCCGTGTGCGTCCGGCTGTGGCGCAAGACGGCGGCGACATCACCTTTCACGGGTTTGATCAGGGCGTGGTTTACCTGCATATGCAAGGCGCATGTGCGGGGTGCCCATCGTCAACTTTGACCCTGAAAATGGGTATCGAGAACCTGTTGCGCCACTACATCCCGGAAGTGACCGAGGTTCGCCCGGTCGCCGTCTGAGCCACGCCTGCAATGACCGCGCCGTCCAACCCGTTGATATTGGCGTTTGATACGTCGGGCAAATGGTGCGCGGCTGTCTTGTTGTCGGGCACGCAGGTTTTGGCCGAACAGGTCGAAGAAATGACCAAAGGCCAGGCCGAACGTCTGATGGTGATGCTGACAGAAATACTGGACGGGGCCGGGATTACCTGGGCCGACCTTGCAGCAATTGGCGTCGGCACCGGGCCAGGCAATTTCACCGGCATCCGCATCGCCGTTTCCGCCGCCCGCGGCCTTGCGCTTGGGCTGAACATCCCCGCCATCGGCGTTACCGGGTGCGAAGCGCGGGTGTTTCAGGCCCCGGATGGGGCCTGCCCCGTTATTTTGGCCCCGCGCGACATGGTTTACCTCTGCAACCCCGACACGCCAGATGCCACCCCCGAATTGATGCCCCATGCGCAGGCTCAGGCCCATGCCGCAGGCAAGGGTCTGAGCCTGACCGCCGAGAACAGCCCGCAGGGGCTGGCCGAGGCAATCGCCCGGATTGCGGCGACCCGCTGGCAGGTGTCACAGCCCGCGCCGGCACCACTTTATGCACGCACGGCTGATGCCGCCCCTTCGCGGCACGCGCCCCCGGTAATGCTCGATTGATTAGCGCCAAAGAAATGGCGGCGACTCATGCCGCGGCGTTTGCCAAGACCCGGCCATGGGCCGCGCCCGAGTTTGAAAGTCTGTTGCAGGGCGGTGCCTTTGCTGTTGGCAATGCCGATTGTTTTGCCCTTGTCAGGGTGATTGTGGATGAGGCCGAACTGCTGACCATTGCCACCCATCCGACCCATCAACGCCAGGGGCTTGCCCGTGCAATCATGATTGATTGGCAGAGGGCTGCTGGCGAACGTGGGGCAACCCGTGCTTTTCTGGAGGTTGCGGCTGACAACCTCCCGGCAATCGCGCTTTATCATCTCTGTGGGTTCCAAACGAATGGGATAAGGCCCGGTTACTATCGACGCGATGACGGGTCGAAAAGTGATGCGCTGATGATGACTTGTTCCCTGACCTGACGGGAAAATGCCAGAATTTTCGAGCAATTTTCGACCATTGGGTCAAAAAGCGGTTGACCCCTTCGCCCCCTGCGGCCTTAATCACCAGATCACATGAGTTCTGCTCGATGAACCGGGTTAACGGGCGCTGCTTGCCCCGAGGCCCCAAAACAAAAACAAAAACAAACTGGGAGACAACAAATGACATTTATGAAAACCCTGATGGGTGCTGCGGCGACGATAGCGCTAACCGCTGGCATGTCACTGGCCGAACCGGCCCTGATTTATGACCTCGGCGGCAAATTCGACAAATCGTTCAATGAGTCGGCCTTTAACGGCGCGCAACGCTGGGCCGACGAAACCGGCGGCACCTTTAAAGAAGTCGAGATGCAGTCAGAAGCGCAGCGTGAACAGGCCCTGCGCCGGTTTGCCGAAGCAGGTATGAACCCGATCATCACGACTGGTTTTGCCTTTAGCTCGGCCCTTGGTGAAGTGGCACCGGATTATCCTGACACCAACTTTGTCACCGTCGATGGCTGGGTCCAGCAACCGAACGTGCATGTCATCGGCTTTACCGAGCATGAAGGCTCGTATCTGGTTGGCATGATGGCAGCACAGGCGTCCAAGTCCGGCACCGTTGGCTTTATTGGTGGCATGGATATTCCGCTGATCCGAAAATTCGCCTGTGGTTATGCCCAGGGCGTCAAGGCGGTGAACCCGGACGCGACGGTAATTTCCAACATGACCGGCACCACGCCTTCGGCCTGGAATGACCCGGTAAAAGGTTCGGAACTGACCAAGGCGCAGATCGCCCAAGGGGCTGACGTTGTTTATGC
>DAOUQK010000273.1 GCA_030625695.1 Paracoccaceae bacterium
GGGTGAAAGATCGTTGTGCCGATATCGCCGGCAGCACGGATAAGATCGGCCTCCCGGTCAGAATTGATGCCCGGTTTCATTTCGTCCGGGGTATAACGCTGCATCGGTGATTGGCCCATGATCGCGCGCGCCTGTCGGATCGCAGCCACGGCAACCTGACGATCGCCTTCGGTGCTCAGGTAATTCGGGGCAATGTGCGGGGCGTCCATCGGGTTTGGTGACGTCAGAGTAACAGACCCCCGGCTTTCCGGACGCAGATTGCAGACGCTGGCGGTAAGGCCGGGGAAATCATCAAGCGGCTGGCCAAATGCCTCAAGCGTCAAGGGTTGGACGTGGTATTCCAGATCGGGCGTAGCAAGGTCGGGGCGGGATTTTGAGAACGCACCAAGCTGGCTGGGCGACATGGACATCGGGCCGGACCGGAACGCGGCATATTCCAGCGCGATCTTTGCCTTGCCCCAAAGTGAGTTGGCCAGAGTGTTGAGGGTTTTTGCACCACTCAGCCGCCAGGCACAGCGCAATTGCAAATGGTCTTGCAGATTGGCACCAATGCCGGGGATGCCCTTTTTAACCTCGATGCCGTGGCGTTGCAGCAGGTCCGCCGGACCCAACCCCGAAAGTTGCAGGATATGCGGGCTGCCGATGGCACCGGCCGACAGGATGACTTCGCCGCGCGCGTGGGCGGTTTTGGTCTCGCCATTCTGGACATATTCCACACCGACAGCGCGGCCATCGTTGATCAGAACGCGAGAGGTATGCGCCTGAGTTTCGACCTTCAAATGCGCGCCAGTGTTGGTGCGTAAGAAAGCCTTGGCCGTGTTGATCCGCCAGCCGCCCCGTTGGTTGACCCGGAAGTACCCGACACCTTCGTTATTCCCTGTATTGAAATCCGTAACTTCAGGCAGGCCCCAGGCGGTTGCCGCCTGCATCCAGTGATCCAGCACGTCCCAATGCAGGCGTTGGTTTTCCACCCTCCATTCGCCGCCTTCCCCGTGCATGTCCGAGGCACCTTCGACATAATCCTCAGAACGTTTGAAATAGGGCAGCACATCGTCCCAGCCCCAACCCGCAAGGCCCATCTGCCGCCAGCCATCATAGTCCGCCGCCTGCCCGCGCAAGTAGAGCATGCCGTTGATCGAAGAACAGCCGCCCAGCAGCTTACCACGCGGATACAGCAAAGACCGGCCATTCAGACCGGGTTCATCGCGCGTGCGGAACATCCAGTCGGTGCGCGGGTTGCCGATGCAATAAAGATATCCCATCGGGATATGCACCCAATGATAATTGTCCTTACCGCCCGCTTCCAGCAGCAACACCTTGTGCCCGGCCTCACTCAGCCGTTTGGCCAGAACACAGCCTGCACTGCCGGCACCTACAATGATATAATCCCATTCCATCGCCGTTAGCTTTCTATGGAATTGCGCATTAGTTCAATACGGGACTTGCGTTTTGATCAATATAACCATAAATCTAGTTTTATCGAATCAAAAGGAACGCACCGATGGTATGGGAAGAAGCAGCGCAAGGGTTTGCGGCGATGGGGTCAGAGGCGCGACTGAAGGTGCTCAAGGTGCTGGTCCGCGCCGGAGCACCGGGGTTGAGCGTTGGCGAGATTCAGGCCCGCACCGGAATTGCGCCCTCTACGCTAGCCCATCATCTAAGGTTCCTTGCCGCCGGCGGCGTGGTTCTTCAGGAAAAGATCGGCCGAACAGTAATCAACCGGGCAAGTTATGACGCGCTGGAAGAACTGGCGCAGTTTATTCTAAGCGAATGCTGCGCGGATATTACCGGAAAGGTGGCCAACGATGGCTGATACAACGCAATCCGGGCCAAGTGGCCTGAGGGGAATACCAACGTGGCTTAAAACGCCCTGGACGGTAAGTGTCGCCATTCTGTTGGCTGTGGCCATTCTGGACCCCGGCAATTTTGTGTGGACGATAACATTCGCCGCCGGAGCACTGGCGTATACGTCGCAATACATCCTGTTTGCTGTACTTTTGCTGGCCTATCTCAAGGCCACAGGGGCCGAAGTCATGGTGGCCCAGGCATTTGTCGGACGCGAGACGCGGATGATCTTTCTGGCCGCACTGTTTGGCGGGCTGGCACCGTTTTGTTCCTGCGAAGTGATCCCGTTTATCGCCGGGTTGCTGGCACTGGGCGCTCCATTGTCGGCGGTGATGGCCTTCTGGCTAAGCTCACCGTTGATTGACCCGCCCACTTTGCTGATAACTGCGGCAGCACTCGGCTGGCCGTTTGCGATTGGCAAGGCAGTGGCGGCGGTGTCGCTGGGACTGTTTGGCGGGTTTATGATCAGAGGATTGATGCGATACGGGGCATTTGCCAACCCGTTGAGGGAACGCTCCGGCGGCGGCTGTGGCTGCGGGCCCAAGCTGGACGGAACACCGGTGTGGAAGTTCTGGCAAGAACCGGCGCGCAGGGTGCATTTCCGGGCCGAATTCATCAGCAACGCGCTGTTTTTGCTGAAATGGCTGGCGCTGGCTTATGTGCTTGAGGCCATTCTGGTGCACTATATTCCAGCCGACCTGATCGCCAACCTTGTCGGCGGAGAAGGCATTGTGCCGATTGCCACGGCGGCGTTGGTGGGGATGCCCGCCTATCTCAATTCCTACGTGGCCCCGCCATTACTGGCCGGTCTTTTGGAGCAGGGGATGAGCAATGGTGCGGCAATGGCATTCATGATCGCAGGTGCCGTAAGTTCGGTTCCGGCGATGGCGGCTGTGTGGTCATTGGTGAAACCGCGTGTGTTTGCGGCCTATCTTGGGTTGGGCGTAACCGGGGCGATCATGGCCGGGATGGTGTTTCAGATGGTGTGAGTGGCGGCTCATCCGCCCGATTGGGCGTCTTCGCGTTTTTGGGGCAGGGTGGTTGCTCTTGCGGCCATCCCACGGTATGCACCGCGCGCTATGACCACACCTGTCCGCCCTCACCGCAACTTTTATGGCCGCTTTAAGGGAAAGTCCCTGAAGGCGTCACAAAAGACCTATCTGGCCGAAGATCTTGCCGACCTGTCGCCGGGCGCTGTGGGATGGGACGAGAACCCGAATCGCAATCCACTGGACCTTAAGGCACTGTTTGGCGGCCGCGATGTCTGGCTTGAGATCGGCTTTGGCGGTGGTGAACATCTGGTGCACCAGGCGGCCACAAACCCTGATGTGGGCATTATCGGTGCCGAACCTTATATCAACGGGGTAGCAATGTTGCTGGGTAAAATCCGGCGCGCAGGGGCTGATAATCTGTCTGTGTACCCCGGAGACGCGCGGGATTTGATGGATGTGCTACCGCCCACATCCGTGGCCCGCGCCTTTCTGCTGTACCCGGACCCCTGGCCCAAGAAACGTCACCATCGCCGCCGGTTTGTGACCCAGGAACATTTGCGCCCCCTGGCCGGGATTCTGAAACCGGGCGCGATCCTAAGAGTGGCCACAGACATTCCCGATTATGTCCGCCAGGCGCTGGAAGAAGTACCAAAGGCCGGGTTCGAGTGGCTGGCGACGCGACCTTGCGATTGGCGCGATCCCTGGGAAGACTGGCTGTCAACGCGCTATGAACAAAAGGCACTGCGCGAAGGGCGGGTGCCGCATTACCTGACATTTCGCCGACAGGGGTAAATACCTGATCGCCAAATGATTGACCTGTCAAATATCCGTAGGGGTGAATGGCGTCTTGGAAACACTCCAGTGGAGTGTTTCAGCCCCTCACGGGCGGAGCCCCGGGGGGTTCCACCCCACCCTACAATATGACGACAACGAATCAATCTTCGTGAGCGTTGGTATAATTCCTTCTTTTTGTACATGATCCTTTCAGTTTTGATCTAACAACGGTGAAGCCCATCACCCCGGTCATTGGCCCTGATTTGCGCCCTTACGCCGAAACCCGGCCGATATTTCTGTGCGCCACCCCTTGCGAACGCGGTGGCGGTCAGACCCTGCCCGAAGGGCTGATCACGTCGCCCGGCAATTTGGCCCCGGACAATTGGGCATAAAGCCGCGCAAGTGAGGCGTCGTCGTCTTTACCCATGCCAGCACCCGCCGTAGCAAGATACATCTGCAACGCCGCGGCACTTAGTGGGGCGGGAAAATGGTTGGCGCGGGCAATGTCCTGAACAATGCCGAGGTCTTTGACGAATATTTCAACCGCGCTGAGCGGCGTATAATCCCCCTCAAGAATGTGCGGAACCCGGTTTTCGAACATCCACGAATTGCCGGCCGAGCCGCGAATGACTTCGTAAACCGCCTCCAGATCAAGCTCCATCTTTGCCGCCAGTGCCATGGCTTCGCAGGCGGCGGCAATGTGTACCCCGGCCAGCAGTTGGTTGATCATCTTGACCGATGCCCCGGCCCCGGGACGGTCACCCAATCGGTGGACCTTGTCCGCGATAATATCAAGCACGGGCGCGGCACAGTCGAATGCCTCGGGCGTACCCGACGCCATGACCGACAAATCACCAGTGGCGGCCTTCTTGGCACCACCGGAAATCGGCGCATCCAGATAATGAACGCCGCGTTCTTCCAGCTGCGCGGCAAGGGCGCGCACATCGTCGGGCATCATCGTTGCACAGGACACAAACACCGATCCCGGCTGCATGCCCTGCGCCACTCCGTTTTCGCCAAACAGGATGGCTTCGGTCTGGCGGGCATTGACCACGACAGACAGGACCACAGACCGCCCGTGTGCGGCGGCATCAGGCATCTCATGCGCCGTGCCGCCTGCCTCAACCAATTGCTCTCTGACACTGGTCGATAAATCACATCCGGCTATATCCCAACCGTTCCTGACCAGCGTTTTGGCAATGCCAAGCCCCATGGAACCCAATCCGATTACGGCTGCTTTTTGCATGTCTATTCCTGTCTTGAGTTTACCAGTTCAACCACCCGAGGGTTGGCTCCGTCGGGCCGTCAGGCTTGTATTCCGCCCCAAGTGGCGCTGCGTAGCCCATTTGGGCGATCTGCGCGAATATGTGGCGATAATTGATTTCGCCCTTTGACGGCTCACCCCGTTCGGGCACCGATGCAAACTGGATATGGCCAATCACCGGCAGGCAATTCTGCAACCTCCGGGTCAGATCACCCTCCATTATCTGGATATGGTAGCAATCAAACATCAGCTTCAGTTCCGGCGCGTTCACCTGAGAAAT
>DAOUQK010000175.1 GCA_030625695.1 Paracoccaceae bacterium
AAAACTGCGGCCAAAGTTGCGGGAAATTACCACCGGATATTGCAGAATGCGTTGAAACTGAACCTTCTTTACATGCCGGTATTGTGGCAAGGCAGCAGACCAATCGGGGTGTTGGGGCATATCCTTGATCCGCGGATGAAAAATGTGCATTTCATTGTTGCGGGGCGCGATGACACCACGTCGGTCCCAAGTGTTGGCCTGTTGTTACATGCGCAAGCCATCCATTGGGCGATTGAACAGGGTTATCAAACCTATGATTTCTGCCACGGTGATGAAGCGTACAAATACACATTTGGCGCAAAGGACAGGCCGGTTGGCTATTTCTCAATCCGCCCGCGTCTGTCAGCGCCAAGGGAGGCCGGTTTTGACCCGCTAAGTTCAACAGACGGATTGCGCCGCCTTGTTGAGTTCATCGAATCCGGGCGGTTTGAGGACGCAAAGCACGCGTCCCGGCAGCTTCTTTCGCTCGAGGAGCGTGAGTCCTAATCAGATTTAGCGCCATTAGAACGCGCCGCCAGGATCCTTTCGCCGATTTCCACAAACCCCTGGCCCCCGTGAGATTTGGCGATGAAGGTCGGAAGTACATCCATTTTGCCCAGAAAGTCTGCGACATTCGCCACGCCGCAGGCATTCGGGAAAAACCCGAACATTGGCGCGTCATTGGGGCTGTCGCCACAATACACAAAGCGATTTTTCTGAGCCTCCAGATCAATGCTAAATTCCTGCGACATGAACCTTTTCGACATGGTCAGCTTGTCCCAGTTGCCAAACCAGCCGTTCACATGGATCGATGACACCTTGGCAACAGCACCAGCCGCATGAAAATGGTCGACAATCCGCTGAATGTCCGCGTCGCCCAGCGTCGGCACATCTTCGCAAAAATCAATTGCCAGGTCGGCTTCGCGGTATTGTTGATCCGATGCCAGGGCCGTGCCGGGGACGTCTTGCAGGATGGTTTCCGCCAGCTTGGTCAACTTGTCCCTGTTGGCCCTTCGGGAAGGCCCATCCAAATTACGCAAGTGGCGCATTTCACGCTTTTCATGGTCATACCGCATGGCAAACGCACCGTTTTCGCCAACAATACCGGCAATCGGCCAAAGCCGGGCAATCATATCGCACCAGCCCGCAGGCCGGCCTGTGACAGGCACCACCAACAGGCCCGCATCTGACAGCCGTTCCAGCATCTCATAAGCCGCCGCCGGCAGCCGACCATTCGTCGTGATCGTGTCGTCAATGTCGGTCAGAATGCCGATAAGATTGTGACAAACGTCCTGTGGCAGGCTTTCGATCGGCAACATGTCTGCGTCTGATTGTTGGGTCATTGGTTAAATTTAGTCCCTTGGCAGCTGTATCTTTCAGCCAGCCAAATCAGCAAGGCAGGGCCGGAAATCATTGTACCGCCACGTTGGCAGCAATGTTGATGGCGTGGATACCCCCAACCTAACGGCATCGCAATGTGTCTTTGGCCGACATCTCAGCCTTAAACAGACACCAGGTTTTCAAACAATCGCGCAACGGCTTCGGCACCGGGGTCGTTGTGACCTTTTAGGCGTTCTTCAGAGATATAGCTGGCGCGGCCAGCCTTAGCCCGGACAATATCAGCCGTATGATCGGCCCCGGCCCGTGCCGCTTTGGCCGCGGCGACAAAACCATCCGGCAAAGCATCCAGCGCCGGGGTCAGGGCGTCGATCATGGTGCGGTCACCGGGGTGCGCGCCGCCGACCTCTTGCACCCGCGCCAACCCGGCCTTGAGCGCCTGGACCTGCGACAGACCGGACGAGATCGCATCCCCGGTCGCGGAAAAGAATATCGCCAGAAGCACGCCAGAAGACCCGCCCATGGTCTGGCTGAGTTCCAGCCCGATAGCGCGGTAAAGCTGGGTCACATCTGCCAGCGGCAGGAGATCCACAGCATCTTTCAACGCCCGCGCAGCACCCGCAAGGGTCGAGCCGGTATCGCCGTCCCCCGATTGCGCGTCCAACGCGTTCAGGGCGGTCTCGGACGCAATAAACAGATCGCAACACTGGACAACAAAGGCGGCCGTGGCCGGTTCTTGCGACGGGATTGGTTTGATCGGCGTCAGCCCATCGGGAATCGGTTGGATCGCGGGCGCATTCAGTTCAACACATCCGGGCCAATCGCGCATCGGCACCGGGGCCGTCATCAAAGCCAGTTCCCGGTCGTCCACCGGCAACAGCGACACCGAAAATCCACGCATATCAAGCGAGGTCATCATCGGAGCAGGGCCAACCAGATAGCGGATATCACTGATCATATCGGATTTTGCCAGCTCTTCGGCCAAAACCACCATTTCCAGCGGCGTGGCCCCACCCAGATTGTTAAGCAATGCCACTTTTGGCCCGTCACCAGCATGCGGCTTCAACCGCTCAAGAACAAGTTTCATTGCCTCTTGAGCCGTTGTGAAATTCACCAGTTCCACCCCGGATTCGCCGTGGATACCAAGGCCTAGTTCGGCCTTACCGACCGCGATCCGATCCTCTTTGGGCGAGCCGGGAACCGTGCAGGTATCAAGCGACATGCCAATGCTGGCCACCTGTTTGATCACCTGTTGTGCGGCCTGATAAACCGTATCCAGATTGGCACCCTCTTCGGCCAGCGCACCGGCGATCTTGTGAACAAAAAGCGTGCCTGCCACGCCGCGTGCCTGCGGCAGGTCCGGCAAGGCGATGTCATCGTCGACAATCACCATTGAAACCTTGATGCCATAGGCCCGCGCCCGTTCAGCAGCCAGACCAAAGTTCAGCCGGTCACCGGTGTAATTTTTGACAATCAGCAAACAACCCGCCGGGCCGGTCACCGCCAGTATCCCGGCCAGAACCGCATCAACCGAGGGCGAGGCAAACACATCGCCGCACACCGCCGCCGTCAACATCCCCTTGCCGATAAACCCCACATGGGCCGGTTCGTGCCCCGAGCCACCGCCCGATACCAGCGCCACCTTTGATTTGTCCCAGCCCGCGCGCACAACCACCTTGATATGAGGAAACCCGTCCAGCCGCGCCAGCCGCCCTTTGGCGGTGCGCAATGCCCCGTCGATGGCTTCGGTGACAAGAGCTTCTTTGGTATTAATGAACTGGGCCACTTTTGGTCTCCTTATTAAATGCGGTCGCCATTGGCGTCAAAATAGAGCGCGGATTGCGGGGCAATTTTCAGGGTGTCACCCTTGGCAAGCTCGGTGTGGGCATCGGTCAGGGTGATCAGGTCAACCGCGCCAAACCTTAGGTGCAGTCGGGTTTGATCACCCAGATGTTCCACCCGCAAAACCTGCGCCTCCTGCCCGTCCCCGATGCGGATATGTTCCGGGCGCAGACCGATTTGGGCCGCACCCTGCGGCGCGCCGGGGAACAGATTGGCAGGCAGGATATTGATTTTGGGCGAGCCAAGTCGGCTGGCGGCATAAATGCTGACCGGGGCTTCGTAAATCTCACGCGGCGGGCCGAATTGCACCAGCCTGCCGTGATCCAGCACGCCGACATGGGTCGCCATGGTCATCGCCTCGATCTGGTCGTGCGTGACATACAGCATGGTCGCGCCAAGGCTGGCCTGAATGCGCTTCAACTCAACCCGCAGGTCTGATCGCAGCTTGGCATCAAGCGAACTAAGTGGCTCGTCCATCAGGTATATCTGCGGGTTGCGCACCAAGGCACGTCCAATGGATACTCGCTGCATCTCGCCGCCTGACAGTTCAGTCGCCTTATTGTCAAGCTTATGTGAGATTTGCAGCACCTCGGCCACTTCGGCCACTTTGCGGATAATTTCATCTTCGGGGGTTCGCAGGATCGGGGATTTAAGCGGAAAAGCCAGATTTTGGCGCACGGATAAGTGCGGATAAAGCGAATATTGCTGGAACACCATCGCCACATTGCGCTGTGCCGGGGTTTGATTGGCAACATCCTGACCGTTGATAAGGATTTGACCGCTATCCGGCTTGTCCAATCCTGAGATCAGCCGCAAGGTGGTGGTTTTGCCGGCACCAGTCGGGCCAAGCAACACCACAAATGACCCATCAGGCACGGTCATGTCGACCGCCGCCAACGCCACCTGATCGCCAAAGGATTTGGATATGTTGTGCAAGCTGACTTCAGCCATGATCCAGCACCTCCCGATTGGCGTCCGACAATAGTGCCGCACCGGTAGAGACGTCGAAAATCGTGATGGTCCGGGCGGTGAACCCGAGCCCGATATCCTGCCCTGTCTTGACCGTCTGAGCCGCGGCCACCCGCGCCTTCACCATTCCATTGGGAGTTTCAAGAGTGATGATCTGGGTGGTGCCAAGATATTCAACCGCCGTTACATTGCCCCTGAAGGCACTTGATTGGTCCAGCGTGACATGTTCGGGGCGCACGCCAAATATCAGATCGCCGGATGCGGCCTGCCGTAGGCGTGGAATTTCAAAGTGGTGCCCGCTAAGGGCAACGCTGGTATCTCCCTCGGCCACCGTGGCATTGAACGGCAGTAAATTCATCTGCGGGGAACCGATGAAATCAGCCACAAACAGGGTGGCGGGCCAATCGTAGATCTGTTGCGGGACGCCAAATTGTTCAACCGATCCGTGGTTCATCACCACGATCTTGTCGCCCATCTGCATCGCCTCAAGCTGATCATGGGTGACGTAAACCGTGGTCGCACCCATGCGATCGTGCAGGGCGCGCAGCTCTTGCGACATGTGTTCGCGAAACTCGGCATCAAGCGCACCCAGTGGTTCGTCCATCAAAAACGCCTTGGGGTCGCGCACAATCGCCCGGCCCAGTGCCACGCGCTGGCGGTCACCGCCGGAAAGCCCGCCTACGGGTTTGTTGAGGATATCTTCGATGCCCAGAACCCGCGCGACT
The DNA here is from genome assembly GCA_030625695.1 of Paracoccaceae bacterium. GTDB lineage: Bacteria > Pseudomonadota > Alphaproteobacteria > Rhodobacterales > Rhodobacteraceae > NVQY01. The sequence goes on from DAOUQK010000175.1 coordinate 4,854, forward strand.
TCGGCCACCTTGGTCTTGATCTGCGCCGATGGCATGCGCTGACTTTTGAGCGGATAGCTGATGTTCTGGCGCACATTCAGGTGCGGATAAAGTGCGAACATCTGGAACACAAAGGCGATATCACGCTGGCTGGCTGGTTTTTGGCTGACCTCTTCGCCGTCGATGAATATTTCGCCCGACGTGGGCAATTCCAGCCCGGCAATCATTCGCAAGGTGGTGGTTTTACCGCACCCGGATGGGCCAAGCAGCATGAAGAATTCGCCATCTTCGATGGTGAAGCTTGAGGATTGCACAGCGGTGAAATCGCCGAAATCCTTACGCAGGTTTTTGATGATGATTTGCGCCACGGGGGTTACTCCGGAAAATGGCTGACGATGATGAACATCACCGTGCCCACCAGCGTGACAATAAAGGAATAGCTGAAGGCAACCATCCAGAACGGCTGCATCAACATGAACACACCAAGGGCGATCAGGATTGTCGCCAGCATCTCCCATGCGCCACGGCGAAACCGCAGCAGACCTTTGAGGAACCCGGTCATTTGCGCACCGCCCCAAATGTGATCCCACGCAGCAGGTGTTTGCGCAGCAGGATGGTAAAGATCATAACCGGGATCAGGAATATCGTCGCCCCGGCGGCCACGGCAGGCCAGTCCTGCCCGCCCACACCGATGATGGTCGGGATAAACGGTGGTGCAGTCTGCGCCGAACCTGAGGTCAGCAGCACCGCGAAGGCGTATTCGTTCCAGGCGAAAATCAGGCAGAATATCGCGGTCGAGGCGATGCCGGTGGCGGCCTGTGGCAAGACCACTTTGTAAAACGCCTGAAACCTTGTGTAGCCATCAATCAGGGCCGCCTCTTCGTATTCCAGCGGAATTTCATCAATGAACCCTTTCAACAGCCAGACCGACAGCGACAGGTTGACGGCGGTATACAGCAGGATCATCCCAAGATGGGTGTCGTTCAGACCAAGCTGACGGAACATCAGGAACATCGGGATGGCCACGGCAATTGGCGGCATCATCCGGGTGGAGAGGATGAAAAACAGCAGGTCATCCTTGAGCGGCACTTTGAAGCGGGAAAAAGCATAGGCCGCCAATGTACCAAAGAAAATCGCCAGAAAGGTCGAGCCGAAACCAATGATCACCGAATTCAAAAACCGCTGACCATAGCGCGAAGGCCCGGCGATCACCGTGCCGCTGTCGCGCACGATTTGTTCGTACCAGTTGGCGGGTGGTTGCAGGCCTTCCTTCATCCCTTCGGTGATGCGGGTGCGGGTGGTGAACAGGTTGACATAGCCTTCAAGGCTGGGCTCAAACAGCACCTTTGGAGGGTAAGAAATTGCATCTTCGGGGGATTTGAAGCCAGTGGCGATGATCCACAAAAGCGGCATGAGGGTCACCAGGGCATAGGTAATTACCAACAGGCCCGCGAACCATTTTTGCCGTTTTGACGGCTCGGTGACAGAATATCCGCTCATCGTTCTTTTACTTTATTCAGGGCTTTGACATAGATCGAAGCTAGGCCAAACACCGTGACAAACAGGATGACCGCATACGCCGAGGCATAACCGGTGCGCCATTTTTCGAACGCTTCGCGCTTGAGGTCGATCGAGGTCAGCGTGGTGATTGAGCCCGGTCCGCCGCCGGTAAGCTGCACCACCAGATCGAACATCTTAAAGTTCTCGATGCCACGAAACAGCACGGCAAGCATCAGGAACGGCAGCACCATTGGCACCGTCAGGGTCCAGAATTGCCGCCATTTACTGGCGCGGTCACATTCGGCGGCTTCATAAATGCTGTCCGGGATGGACCGCAGCCCGGCCAGACAGATCAGCATCACAAACGGCGTCCACATCCAGGTGTCGACAATAACAATCGACCATGGCGCAAGGCTGACCGAGCCGATCATCGAAAACGACGACGCATCCACGCCGCTGAAAAATTCGACCACGTAGTTGAACAGCCCGATTTGCGGCTGATAAAGGAAGGTCCAGAAATTGCCGACCACCGCCGGAGACAGCATCATCGGCAGCACAATGATCGTGGTCCACAGATCGTTACCCTTGAATTTCTTGTTGATCAGATAGGCCAAGGCAAAGCCGATCAGCACCTGAAAGAAGATCGTCCAGAACAGAAAATGCGCGGTGGCCTGCATTGATTGCCACGTATCGGAATCGGTCAGAATACGTTCGTAATTGCGCAGGCCGATGTATTCCACTTCGCGCAGGCGGTTGGCCTTGAAGTTGGTAAAACTAAGGTTGATCGTCCAGATCAGCGGAAAGATATTGACCGCCAGCAACAGGATAATCGACGGCCCGACAAACAGCCAGGCAATGGTACGGTCAGAAAACCCGCGAATCCGCCTGCCAACACCCGGTGGGGTCGCCTGTGCGATGCGGTCCATTGGATTACCGGGCATGAAGCGTTCCTGAAAATTGCGCAAGAAGTGTCAGGCATGGCAGCCCGGACAGTAAGCGCGCCCCGGGAGACTAGGGCGCGCCGTTGTTTTGGCCTGCTTTAACGCAGACCTTCGTCTTCAAACACCTCGACCCAGTCTTCGACCAGACCATCCAGCGCCTCTTTTGCGGTGCCCTGACCGGCGATAACATAGTTATGCACCCGGCTTTGCATCGGCAAAAGCAGCGAGGCATATGACGGCTCGGCCCAGAAGTCTTTTACGATT
>DAOUQK010000366.1 GCA_030625695.1 Paracoccaceae bacterium
CTGGGATGTCTATGTCGACACAACAAAAGGTACTTGCCTGATCGAACGTGCCGACGAGTCTGGCGTTGTCCAAATGGGGCTGACTGTTGATCACAGCGTTGGCTATCTTGGCGTTTTCACCAAGACAGATATTGGCATCAAGAAGGGCACAAAGTCCGATATCTTCGTCGATATTGATGGCACGCTCTATTCGTCGACGTCCACCGGTATGAACGGTAATATCACCGCAGGTTATCAGGGTGGCTACATTCTTGCCGACAACCCGCAGTTCATCAGCGACCTTGCAAAGAAATATACCATGACCGTGTTCCCGGAAACGGCAGGCGCATTTGTGGTTGACCTGAAGGGTACTTACAAGGCGATGGAAATGGGCCGCAAGTGTAACGCCGAGCAAGGCTAACCAAGCCTAAAGTCGCGCTTGGAAATGAGCTAACAAGAGCACGTAACCAGCGTGAATGATCGCGTCCATCTGGATCGTGATAGGCAATCGGAGGGGCGGCGAATTAGTTCGTCCTGCCCGCCCCTCCGAGACGGGATTAACAAAATGCGCCAAGGGCAAAAGATTTTCATGCGTCAGACAATTAACCAAATCCAATTTCTGCGCCGAATTTATCTATCTCTATAACTGATCCTGGTTCTGACCCTCCCCTCGGTGGCGCACAGGGGAATCGCATATGGAATTTGAGCTGACCTGACAGGTCTTGCTGTTATCGGAGGGATGAATTCTTGAGGGGCGAACACCCCCTCTGGAGCTTGAACCCGCCATGGAAACCTTCCTCTCCACCTTCGATGATGTCCCCGATCCACGGGCCAGCAATCCCGTCATGACCTCTGCTAACTTCTGGTCGTGGGTTTTGTCGCCGTGCTTTGCGGCGCAACTGTGCCAAAATGTCAGCCTTTGGTCGCTCAAAAGATCATGTTTTCAAGGGCTTCCCGAAACTCAGGCATTCGATCCCTTCGCATGGCGCTTTTTCGACGGTGTTCCGGATGATCGATCCAAAGGCGCTGGACGCGGCCTTCGGGCAGGTGCTGGCGAAGATCCCTGCTCGGCGAAGGCGATGTGATCACAGATCGGGGCGGTGAATTGGAGGCGGCGCGGGAAATCTTGGGCTGATCAAGCTGAGAGGCAAGGTCGTGACGGCGGGCGCGCTACATTGCAATCGCCGAACGATTGCAGAAATAATCGGGGGTGGTGGCGATTATTGTCTGGCCCTGAAGGCCAATAAGGACTCGTTACTGTCTGACGCCCGGTCCTGTTTTAACAAGGCTTCACCCGACCACCCGGTCGCGCGTCAGCAAGAGATTGGGCATGGCCGAAAGAAGGTCAGAACCGGCATGGTAGTTTCAGCTAAAGGGTTGGCATAGCACCATGAATTCCCCGGTCTCAAGGCGTTTGACCGGGGCGAATCCCGGCGCGAAACGGACGGGAATGTGCGGTCCCAGACCCGTTATACTTCGCCCTGTCCTGGATGCCTGCGCCTGAGGTATTCCTGGCCACCGTCCGCGCCCATTGAGGCATTGAGAATGCCCTCCACTGGCAGCCTGATGTTTCCTTCCGGGAAGACGCTGCGCGCAACCGAAAGGACAATGGCCCGGCCAACATCGCCGCGCCCTCAACGTTGCCCGGCGCGACCCCTCAAAGGGATCGCTCTCGATAAAACTGAAGCGGGCGGGTTGGGATGACGCGTTTCGTCTTAACCTTCTCAAGAAGTTAGACCGAGAATAGGTCATATGCGATTGCCCTGATGCGTAGGGTGGGTGAAAACCCACGTTTACCTCTGCTTAGACTGGCACGACGCGTGGGTTTTCACCCACCCTACAGCCTATATAGCACGCTGAACTTCCCCTCAAGGTAGTCCAATAACGGTCCCTCAGTTGGCACCATCCCGCTGGCCTTCTCAATAATCTCGCGCGGGTGGTACAGCCCGCCGTATTGTTGCAGGTTCTCGCGCAACCACCCCGTTGCCGGGCCGGTTTCTCCACGCGCCAATTGCCCGTCCACCCCCGGCACCGCCGTCCGTAAAGCCCCGTATAGGCACCCGGCATAGACATTGCCCAAAGAATACGTCGGGAAATAGCCAAACAACCCCACCGACCAATGCACATCCTGCAAACAGCCGTTCGACGGCTTATCCACACCATAGCCGAAATCCGCCTCAAACCGGTCGTTCCAGGCCGCTTCCAGATCACCCACCGCCAGATCCCCCGCCATCAACGCCCGCTCAAGATCAAACCGCAGCATGATGTGCAGGTTATACTGAACCTCATCCGCCTCGGTGCGGATATAGCCCTTTCGCACCCGGTTCACCGCGCCATAAAACCCATCCGCGTCCGCAATACCAATATCGCCAAACGCCGCCTTCATTTCTTCAAACAGCCACCCGGTAAAGGCGCGCGACCGCCCCAACTGGTTCTCATAAATCCGGCTCTGACTTTCATGCACGCCCATCGACACACCCCGACCCAACGGCGTCAGCCCATAACCCGCATCAATTCCCTGTTCGTAACAGGCATGCCCGACCTCATGGATGCTCGAATACAGGCAGTTGAACGGGTCATCTTCACTGGTGCGCGTGGTAATCCGCACATCGGTCCCCGACCCGGAACTGAACGGATGTACCGCCTTGTCCAAGCGCCCCATTTGCAGGTCATAGCCAAAGGTGCGCGCCAGCTTTCGCGCCAGCCTCATCTGCTTTTGCGCTTCAAATGTACCCGTAACCCCTGCCGGTTCCGCCCGTTCCAGAACCGCACCCCTCAGGGCCACCAATCGCCCGCGCATGGCCGCGAACATCGCCGCAATCTCAGCCGCTGACGTGCCCGGCTCATAATCCTCAAGCATCGCATCATAGACATCGCCGCCATCCGCCAACGCCGCACCTTCTTCGCGCTTTAACGCCACAACCTCTTGCAATACCGGGATAAATGCCGCCACATCTTCGTCCGCCCGCGCCGCTGCCCACTTGCCCTGCGCCTCAGACGTCACCTGCGCCAACCGCCTCGCCAGATCCGCCGGAACCTTCAACGTCCGCTCGTAAGAGCGCCGGATTTCGCGCACCTGTGCCCGAGACACCTCATCGCCCGTTTCAGCCGCCTCAAGCCACGCCCCAACCTTTGGATCACACCGGCGTGCATGCAAAACCGCTTCCATCGCCGCCATTTCCTCGCCCCGTTGCGCACCAGCACCGCGCGGCATCATGGTTTCCTGATCCCAGCCCAGCCGCCCGGCCACCTCCCCCAACGCGCAA
>DAOUQK010000104.1 GCA_030625695.1 Paracoccaceae bacterium
GCGCTTGCCGGGGTGGTGGTTAACAATTCGATCCTGCTGGTCGACTTTATCAAACACGAAAATGACGAGGCACATTCCATCGCTTTGGCGGCTTCGCGCGCGGTTCGCGCGCGGTTTCGGGCCATCTTTCTGACCACTACAACCACCGCCGTTGGCCTGTTGCCCATTCTGACCGAAACCAGCCTGCAAGCCCAGATCCTGACGCCGCTTGTCACCAGCCTTGTGTTTGGTCTGCTTGCGGCCAGTTTGATTGTGTTGTTCTCGCTTCCGGCAATCTATGTGATTCTTGACGACCTCGGTCTAAGCACACTGGCCAGATCACGGAACAAAAAGCCCGCAGCGAGCCTGTAACAACCTTAGGATCAGGACCCGTTAAGCCCGTGCCAGTCCAAGATCACTTTGCCGCTGGAACCGGACCTCATCGCGGCAAACCCTTCCTCAAAATTGTCAGCCGAAAACCTGTGAGTGATAACTTTTGACACGTCCAACCCGTTTTGAAGCATTGCAATCATCTTATACCAGGTCTCAAATATTTCACGTCCGTAGACGCCTTTGATGGTCAGCGCCTTGAAGACAATGCTGGACCAATCAACCAAGGATTTCCCCGGCGGAATGCCAAGCATCGCTATGCGACCGCCCATAACCATGGCATCAACCATCTGATCAAACCCTGCCTGGGTTCCGCTCATCTCAAGGCCAACATCAAACCCTTCGGCAAGTTTCAGCGACGCCCGAATATCCATAAGGTCCGTGGTGGCAACATTCACCGGAACCACATCAGCAACCTCAGCCGCCAGCGCCAAACGATCCTCGTTCACATCGGTGATAACCACATGGCGCGCGCCAACATGGCGCGCGACCGCGGCCGACATTATTCCAATCGGGCCGGCCCCGGTGATCAGGACATCTTCTCCGATCAGATCGAAACTAAGTGCCGTGTGAACGGCGTTTCCAAGTGGGTCAAGAATCGCCCCGATTTCGTCAGAAATATCATCAGGTAAAAGCACCACATTGAACGCGGGCAGGCGCAGGTATTCGGCAAATGCACCCTGTTCATTGACACCAATTCCGCGTGTGGCGGGATCAAGATGGAAGCGACCGGATCTTGACTGGCGCGATTGCGAACCAATCAGATGCCCCTCTCCTGAGCATCGTTGCCCCAGTTTCAGGCCGGTCACATGGCGGCCAATTTCAACGATTTCACCGGCAAATTCATGGCCGGTGATAAGCGGGACAGGCACCGTTTTTTGCGCCCATTCATCCCAATTCCATATGTGTATATCCGTGCCGCAAATGCCGGTTTTGTGAATGCGGATCAACACATCATCCGGCCCGATTTCAGGCACAGGTGCCGTTTGCATCCACAAGCCTTCGCAAGGTTTCAGTTTCGCCAGCGCTTTCATTTCATTTGTCATCACAAGGCCCCCACTTCTTTTCCTGCTGTCTCAAATGCGGCCAGCGCAAAATCCAGATCTTCGCGGCTATGGGCCACCGACATCTGAGTGCGAATCCGGGCCTGTCCTTTGGGAACCACCGGAAAGAAAAATCCGCTGGCAAGCACCCCATGCTTGAACAATTGCGCCGACATATCCTGAGCCAATTGCGCGTCCCCCAACATGACCGGTACAATTGGATGTGCGCCGTCAAGCAGGGTAAACCCAAGCCGCTGTAAGCCCGCCCGCCAAAAGGTCGTATTCTCAAACAATCGTTTGCGAAGATCATCGCCGTTCTCGACGATCTCAATCGCCTCAAGCCCGGCGGCGACAATTGACGGTGGCAGCGCATTGGAAAACAGATACGGGCGCGCGCGTTGGCGTAAGAGATCAATAATCTCTTGATTGCCGGCGATGTAACCGCCCATCGCCCCGCCAAGCGCCTTGCCCAATGTTCCGGTCAAAATATCAACCTCGACGCCAAAATGTGCGGGGGTTCCCGCACCCTTTGGCCCCATGAAACCCGTGGCATGACAGTCATCGACCATCACCAGTGCGTCATACTGCTGGGCCAGCCGGGTGATTTCTGGCAAGTTTGCCAGATAGCCGTCCATGCTGAACACCCCATCGGTGGCGATCATGATAAACCTTGCGCCGTCATCGCGGGCGCGTTTCAATTGGCCCTCCAGGTCGGCCATATCGGAATTGGCAAAGCGGTATCTTTTTGCTTTGCAAAGTCGGATACCATCAATGATCGAAGCGTGATTGAGCGCGTCTGAAACGATCGCATCTTCCGCACCCAACAACGCTTCGAAAAGTCCGCCATTTGCGTCAAAACAAGCGGCAAACAAAATGGTGTCGTCCTTACCCAGGAACTTTGCCAACCGGCGTTCAAGTTTGCGGTGGAGGTCTTGTGTGCCGCAGATGAACCGAACAGAAGCCATGCCAAAACCGTTGGTATCCAGGGCCTGTTTTGCCGCTTTGATAAGGGTGGGATGATCCGCAAGGCCAAGGTAGTTGTTGGCACATAAATTGATGATCTTGCGCCCGTCAACTTTGATCTCAGCCGACTGCGGTGAGGTGATTTCACGCTCGATCTTGCGTAAACCATCTGTTTCAATCTGGGTCAGCGTATGTGCGATATGGCGTGTAAAAGCTTGTGTCATGGCAACCTCCGTTTGGAGATGTATATCATAACGTACTACTTTTCCGCAATAGTAGATTTTAGCTATTGATCACGATCAATATCGCTTTGGAACTGCTTTCACCAACTATTGAATGGGGAACATCAGCCGGATATCGTGCTGTATCACCGGCAGACAAAGTTTCTGTACTGTCGCCACTCTTTACTGTCAGTCGCCCCTCCGTCACGGTCAGATGCTCACGCGCACCGATAGAGTGGGGCTGACTGCTAAGAGTGTCTCCTGGCTTGAACATCAGTTCATAAACTTCAAGAGAACCTGCATCTTCGGGGGGGGAAAGGATGCGTATCTGACAACCCACCCCTTGCACAGTGATCGTCGGAACATCATCACTTCGCAGGATAGAAATCTTTGATTGCGCCGAGTCGCCCTCAAGAAGTCCAGCAAAATCAACCTGAAGCGCTTGAGTCAGATTCCACAAGGTGGAAATTGTCGGGTTACTTGTACCCCGCTCAATTTGGCTGAGCATGGATTTACTGACGCCGGACAGCTTTGCAACAACATCCAGTGAAAGCCCCTTTTGCTGCCGGGCCAACTTCAGCTTGGCTGGCAGTTTAGAAAGAATATGGCTATCAGATTGTGACATTTCTAATTGTGTGCGTGGAGGATTGCGCCGCGTCAAGAGTAAACCGAACTGTTGCCAATCATTGAAACAGCGCGGGAGCGGAAGTTGTCTATCGCTATCACAGAATTGAAATCCGCGATCCGTTTTCTTCTTCTGAAAACATTTTCAAGCCGTCAGAAGGAAAGCGCCCCCGGCACCTCTCTGTGATATACTGAACTGGGTATCTTATATATTGCATTTTTCTCGGGCTGTTAGCAGCCCTATTCAGCCCGCCGATTTTGAAGGAAAAATGTTGCAAAACCTGTGGATAGCGTCCTAGGTTGAGCACGAGGTTGTACCTTTTATTGCATTGTGACCGTAGTGATTTCCATATTGGTCTGAATTTTATTGTACCCTGCACATTGTAATGAAATTTTTTAGTCAAAAAAACAAACGGTTACAGGAACTATAACTTATCATAAGGTGATTATACAAAATGCCTGACCAGAGCATCATTGACGATATCAAAGCCATGATTGCGGTGTCGCGCAAGCGACCTGTAAACTTTGGCCTGTGCCTCGGAAAGAAGCCAGAAGGGCTGGTGATCCAGTTCGACCGCAAGAAAGCAGCGGATTTTTTGGCGAAGCGGGTGAGGAAAGAAGGGGAGACCAACAAGATCGCCTTTGGCACCGCCGAGACGGACGGCAAGGTGCTGAGCCTGACCCTGGAAGACAAAGTGCCCTCTGGTCTGGTACGACACGGAAAGGGGTTTTTCAAATCCATCGGCCTGGGAATGAAGCTGGTGTTGCTGTCGCCAGACGGCACCGTCCTTGAGGCAGATGACGACATATCTGACGAGGATCGGGATGCCGGGGAAAAAACCGGGAGCGCGGATGATGCCGGGCAGGACGGGGCGAGTCCGGAAGCCGCAAAATGGCAGGCAGTGTTTGAGAAACTTGATCCAGCGGTACAAGCCGCGTTGTCCGGCGGGCACCCTTCGGCAGGGAACATTCGCGCCGCATGGGAAATGGCGGCGACCAAAGCGCAAGGCGATGATTACGCCACTGCCCTGAAGATTGCGGCCAAAGTCGCGCCATTGGTGTCCCAGAAACCACAAGACGAGAAACCAACAGACCCGGATGCAGATCGCTGGGCCAAGGTTGCAGCCGCGTTGGAGCCAAAGATTTTGGAAGCTCTTAAAGCCAATCATCCGGAGGCAGGCAAGATCAGAGCCATCTGGAGCTTTGCACAGGAAAAAGCCGAAGTTGGAAATGCAGGTGCTTCGCTGAAAGCTGCGCAGCAATTGCAATCCCTTCTGACCACGGTTCCGGATGCCCCGCCTCAGGATGCCCCGCCACAAAATGTGGTGGCCTTCCAACGCTCGCGGCTCATGTGGCTGGACGCGAAAAAGGCGATGCGCGCAGATATGAAAAAGTTCAGCACCGCCGTCGCCCAACAAAGCGTTGACGACGATGATCAAACTGACGTCGTGGCTGTGGTGAACCAGCTTATGGGTGAATTCGAAGCCTTTGACACAAGGCTAGAGGACGTACTGGACACGATTACCCAGACATCCGAGGGCGCAGAGCGCACCAAACTGAAAAAGCAGGCGGCCCGGACAATCGGCGAATACCTATCAGTGCTGGATCGACCGTTCTTCAAGGCTATTGATGATAACCCATTTGAACCTGTCAACGTAGCGGCGCGCGGTCGTCAGTCGTTGTCAGTCGTACAATCCACCCTGGCTTAAGGAGAACTTTCAATGCCCGTTCTTACCAATCAACAGCGTACATGGCTAGGTGTGGCAGTTCAGAATAAGGGACGTTTGACCACCAAAAAGGCCGTGAAAAAGCAGCTTGCAGAATATATCCGTCGCCGTGAAAAGACGGCCGTGGCCTTTAAGTCCATGTCGCTCCCGGATACTGATTATGATCAGATCAAGGATGGTCTGACGCATGCGGACGGTCTTGCCAATGCTGGCAATCTGAAAGCCGCTTACAAATATCTTGAAACCATCAAGGTGCTGGCCAAAGGCCATGCATCGGGTCGTGGTGACCTGATCGCGGTGGACACGATCCGAAATGAGACCGACAACATTGGGCGCCTGTTTGGTCAGCAGGTTTATGAGATCAATCAGGCCAAAGCCGCTGTGATTGATTTGCTTGGTCAGATTGAAGCTGCGCCAAAAGCGGGCGACCTTGCGACGCTGCACGAGGCGTTGACCTTCCGTAAAAACTTTATTGCTGAAGAGGCACGGCTTCGGACGGCTCATCAAAACGCAACTCAAATTTGCAATACTGCCGCCGCAGCAATACTGCCCCGCAATATTGTGCCACGCCTTGATCAGTTGGACAAAGATATTGCTGCTGTCAAGGTAACGGGGCGGGGCAAGGAAATTGAGAGCTACGAAAAGCGACTGGCCACTATGCGGGCGAAATTGGCTGAGGAGAGAGGGTTTTATAACCAACCCGTTTATGTACGCAACTATCCAGATGATCAGTTAGCGGATTTTGAGAGGGCGCTGAATGCATGTAAGTCGTTGGAGAAATGGCAGAACCGTGACGGCGAGGATGTTATCGCAGACGATAAGACCGACGCGATCCGTTCTGGCCTGACGCCGCTTGACGCAAAGGCATTGAAGGCATTGAAGGCATTGAAGGCACGGATCGAGGCGGAAGAAGGGCGCATGCAACGCGCGGCAGACGCAATTCAGGCGCAATACGACCACGATCAGATCGTGTTGGCCGACACCTCGACCGGTGCCTATACCGTGCCACCGGAACTGCCTAAATTTGTGGCGGCAGATACGCTTGACGATTTGGCAAACGGGATTGTGATTGCGAACGTCATCTCGGATGTTGATGCCGCGACCATTGCAACCCGGGCAGCAAAAAGTCTTCGTGACTTCATTACAGATGCAAATTCGGACCCGCATGAGATTTTCGATCTGACCCTCATGCACCCGAAAGACCTGAAGGCCGCGATTGCCAGAGATGTGCTTGGCACCACCAATCCAGATGATTGGACCCCGTCGCAAATTGATATGCTCGACCAGGCCCTGGCCGAAGCGCAGCGTTCCCTTGCGGCCAATCTGCCTAATACAGTCTCTGCCGATGGCAACACCCTTACGATTGGCGGCAAGGATTACAGCGAGCCGCAGATTCTTAAACAGGGCGGTAACGGCAAGGCCACCAAATACACCGCGGCGGATGGCACATCCGTGGTTGTCAAAACGCCATTCTCAAACCAGCCGCGAGAGTTGGAAGACCAACGCAGGAAACTGGCCTACGAGATGGAAGCGCATCACCGGGCAATGGAAGGTCGCGACCCTCTGGCCACTGACAGTGCCATTGTCGAAATGCTCGGGGCAGCGCGCGGCGAAGATGGCAGCCTGTTCATGATCATGGAAGAGATGGACGGCGGCGATCTGGACGACCTTAACGCCGTGATGTCCGCGGCATCCCGGTCAGGAATGATCCCTGAAGAAGCGCGCCAGGCGATTGCCCTGGGCAATCTGTTGGGGGCGGTTGAGGGTCTTAAGGAATTGGAACGCCAGGGGCTGGTCCATCACGACATCAAAGGCGAAAACGTGATGATGACCTCGGATGGCAAGATCAAGATTATCGACTATGGCGAAGCTTCCTTTGTCGATAACACCGGAAAAATCACGGAGTTCCATGGCGGTACAACGCCAGGATTTGAGGATCCCGGTGTTTTTCAAGACCCAAGTCATGACACTAAAGTAGATGTGTTTGCGATATCGGGTATGCTTCAGAGTCTTGTCGGCGATCTTTATCCCGACGACAGCTTTGGCGAAAGCCGTATGGAATCGGGAGTATTGGGCCGCCTGATCGCAGCCTGCCGCGACCCGGACCCAGCTAAGCGCCCATCGCTGGACGCGATATTGCAAAGTGCGCTGGCAACCTCGTTTGAAACCGACTTCAACCCGGAAAACGTCAAAGAATTGCAAGCCGCGTCTGCCGATTTTGCATCTCAGGCAACAGGGGTTTCCGGGGCGGTGGACCTTGTCGATATGGCAACCAAATTGTCGGCTGTTACAGTAGGAAATCTTGGCGATCCGATGAAATTGAAAAATGCACAAGTCGCGGTCGTGTACCTGGAAGAAAAGGCCCGAAAGCTTGATGTAGAAGGCAAAGAGGACCCGGATAGTTTCTTGACCAGTGGCCGCGAAGAACTCGCTGCTTTGCGCAAGGAAATTGGGATAATTCAAATCGAAATCATCAAACCGATGTTGGATGATGCAGTTGAGCACGGCAAAGATGCTTATGAAACAGCCATTGACGATACCAACCTGAAATTCGATATCTCGATCAAGGGCAAGATCAGGAACGTCACACTCAAGCAGGCGATTGTCGAGCGGGACAAGCTGGTGACTAACATTGAAGATGGGCGTCAACGTATGATCGCCCTTTTAAATGCTTCGAAGGCCCCAGAGGGTTTAGGGCCGCTGTTGGATAGATTTAATGCAGCGGTCACAGAGGCCGACGAGCAGCGCAAAGATATGGACAAGGCGATCTACGATGCCGTGGGACCTGACGCAAAATTCTTTTTGGCCAAGGTTAAAATGGAAAAGGCTGCCGAACCTTTTGGCCCGACCGGAAATCCAGAATCGGAAGAAGGCGTTGAAGACAAGGGGGGGTTTGAAGAGCTTAAATCGAATTTTATGACGGACAACATTCGCGAGGAATTGAAGGAAAAATCGGCAGGGTAGGTGCGGAACGACCAATTTAACATGTCCCTGGCCGGGTCAGGTGCCTTTGGCGATCACCCCATCAGCACCCCAGGCGTCAAAAATTTCCAACGCCTTGGCGCAAAACGCGGCGTCGTTGATGTGCGCGTCCAGTTCATGCAATGTCACATTTTCGGGGCAATTCTTGCGAACGGCCTGGAGAAATGCGTCTAACCCTTCTGGGTCATGCAAATCTGCACCGGGTCGGTCCCATTCGTTGCAGCCACCTGTCGGCAACAGCAGGGCCACAGGGCCAATCGCCGTACTCAGCTTGTCACAAAGCGCCTCGGCCACTTGCCGCCTTTCGTCCACGTTCAATACCGCCGAGGTCAACAGCCGGTTATGCGCCTGCAATGGCCTGCCCTTCAGCGCCTCAGGTACTTCTTGCCAGCCAACGATGTCCACCAGATCATAACACCCCGGCGCCACCAGCTGCGGGATGCCGACGCGCCCGGCATTGGTCATCCGATCACGGCCCGCCGACAGACCGCCAAACAGGTGATTTGACACCTCTTGCGGGGCAAAATCAAACACAGCAGCAAACGCGCCTTCAGCGGCCAGCGATTCAAACGCCCGTCCGCCCATGCCTGTTGCATGGAACACCGCCACTTCATAGCCACGCGCCTCTAGTGCCGGTTTCAGGGTTACCATATAGCGCAGCACCGTTTTTCCGAACGATGTCATGCCGATCAATGGCCGTGTGCGCATGGGTGGCTCCACCGCCTTTGCCGCACCCAATACAGCACCTGCCGCCTGAGACAGTGCTGCCTTGCAGATCGAATTCAACCCGTAAAGCCCCCCGGCCCAAAGGATCATCTGCACGTCAGCGGCGATCCTTTCGGGCGGTAGAAGTGGCGAAAACGCCACTGTTGATACGATGTATTTCGGCACCCCCACCGGCAAAGCCGCGCATAGATCCAGGGCCAGATCGGTGCCCATGGACCCGCCCAACACAATCACGCCGTCGATCCGACCTGCCTGGTATAATTTCAACGCTTTGGCCGCGGCACCGTTGGCCATGATCTGCATCGCATGATTTTCGTCGCCTGACGCAATGGCCGCCTTGATCGAACTGCCGCCCGCTTTGGCCACGTCATGTTTGGACACATCCGTGGGCAGTGCCGGGTCGCCCAGTACGCTGACGTCCATTGTCAGAACCGCGCCCCCTTGCCCCCTGATCACCTGCGCCAGATAGGTCAGTTCATCATCTTTGGTATCATAGGTGCCGCAAACCAGAATGACCTTGTTCATAGCGCTATCCACGCGGTTTTCAGGTCGATATATTTATCCATGGCATGCAGCGATTTGTCGTGCCCATTGCCCGATTGACCAACCCCGCCCAGTGGCACCGTCATATCCGCACCGCCATAGGTGTTCACATGCACAATCCCGGCGCGGATACCCGCAACCATCCGATGCGCGCGGCTTAAATCCAAGGTCCAGACAGCCGCCGCCAGCCCGAAATCGGTGCCATTGGCAAGGCTTATCGCCTCGGCCTCGGTTTCGAATTTAGTCACCGCCAAAACTGGCCCGAACACCTCTCGTCGAAACAGTGTCGCATCGCTCGCCACCCCCGTCACGATGGTCGGGGCCATATATGTGCCGCCTGTTTCCTGTAAAACCCGTGTGCCTCCGGTGACAACCCGGCCACCCTCGGCGCGGGCCATATCAATGAACGACAGGTTCTGTTTTAGCTGCGCCTCGGAATTGACCGCGCCGACCTGTGTATCGAGTTTGAGAGGATCACCAACCCGCAACTTTTCGGCCTCATCCTGCACCATCGCCACAAATCGGTCATGGATTGATGCCTCGACCAGCAACCGCGATCCGGCCACGCAAACCTGCCCCGAATTGCGGAAAATCCCCATTGCCGAAACCTTGGCCGCTTTCAGCAGATCAGGCGCATCCGCAAACACCACATTGGGCGATTTGCCACCCAACTCCAGATAAACGCGTTTGAGGTTCGACGCCGCCGACGCCTCCAACAACCGCCGCCCCGTGCCACCCGATCCGGTAAAGGCCAGAACATCAACGCCCATGGATTTCGCCAAGGCTGCCCCGGTTTCATCTCCGGGGCCGGTTACCACGTTCAGCACCCCGTCTGGCAACCCGCATTCGGCGCATATCTCGGCCAGCCGCAACAATGCCAATGACGCTGATTCCGACGGTTTCAACACCACGGAATTACCCGCTGCCAAGGCCGGGGCCAGCTTCCATGCGCCAATCATCAACGGGAAATTCCACGGCACAATCGCCCCAACAACCCCAACCGGAACCCGGTGGACCAGCCCCAGAACATCGGGCGCTGTCGGGGCGACCTCACCGGCCACTTTATCCACGGCCTCGGCGTAATAGCGGAATGTGCCTGCTGCCGATCCGGCCTCGGCTTTGAATGCCATGCCAAATTCAGTACCGTTGTCGCGCACGCCCAAGACGGTCAGCTCAAGTGCTTCGGCTTCGATCCGTTCGGCGAT
>DAOUQK010000321.1 GCA_030625695.1 Paracoccaceae bacterium
GCCCATGTGACAGACAACAGTTTTGTGAAATACGTAACGTCCCCAACCGGCTTGCCACCCCGGATGGCATTTGAAATGGACGTGCCAACAAACAGGATCATGATGATGTTGGCCAAGGCACCAATCAGCGACAGCCCGCCATAGACGGCCGCATAAACATTATAGTTCAAGCCAAAATCACCAATCCAGGTGCTGAATACAACGGTGGTAATGTCATAGGCGGCCAGAATCCGCAGCCAGAAATAAAGCCGTTTGGAGTCGCGGTCGGAAAGTCGCGGAATGCGGTATTGCGACAGGTAAGGCGACAGGATCATCCGCCAAATGTCCGACACGGTACGAATTGCAAAAAACGCAATATAGATAGCGCCGATGGTCAGTTGGATCGACAGGTTGTCCACAGAGCCAAATATCAGCGCGCCGGCAACATAGGCCAAAAGCATGGTAATCAGCGAGACACTGATGCCCATTGCGAACCGAAACGCCAGGAATGGCATTTTACCGCGATACCCAAGTGGATCGCTTGTGGTTCTGGCCACAATAAACCGTCTGGCCAATCGTTTGGCATAAACTTCGACCGTCACAATCCAGGCCCCCAGAAACAGCAACAGGCTCCAACCCAGCACTTCGACATAGGTCATGATGCGGCCATCCGGGCTGGTGGCGCGCAGGATATAGGCCACTTCGACCAATGACGTCGGCAAAGCCGCGATCCGGTCCTTCAGTCTTTTGCGAAACTTGGCCACGCGCGATTGCATTTGCATCAGGCCAGAGGGGCCTTCCATCGTATCCGGCGCGGCGTGCCCATCGGTGGGTCGGGCGGCGGCGGTGACGATTTGTCCGGTACTGTCGATCACCACGACGCTGACGCCGTTTTGAGCCGCGTGGCGCAAGGCATCGGCCAGATCGCTGGCCCCTTGCGATGCGTCGTCAGTCTCGCTGTTAAATCCTGGAAGGCCCGGAACCTGCTGGGCCACGACCGGACCAGCGGCAATGGCAACCAGCCAGACCGCCAAGGTAACTTGAACCAACACACGCGAAAATATTCTGAGTATCAAAGGCGCTTTTCCTGTGTTTGGCATTGGGGCAACGTTATCAGTGCCGCAGGGGCGGCGTAAATGTGTAACAGCCAGAGTTCGCACCTTTTAACAACCTGTCGGGGCCGGAGCCGATAATTGCAAACGTCACTGGTGCGTTATAACTTACGCTTGCGTTTCACATGCCTGTCACCTTTCGGGGATTCCGGGTTTGCAATTGGCACATTATTAATTACTACAGACCGGGTGTCCGGTGTGATGTCGGGACGGGTAATTCAGGCGCAGCATCTGGGCACAGATATGAGCAATAAAGACATTATGGGTCGAACTGGAAAAGTCACACGCGCGCCGCGCGTGATGCTGTACAGTCACGATACATTCGGGCTGGGACATCTCAGACGTTCGCGCGCTTTGGCGGTGGCGATCACTTTGGCCGATCCAACCGCGACGGCGTTGATCATGACCGGGTCACCCATGGCCGGGCGGTTCACATTTCCGCAGCGGGTGGATCATGTGCGCCTGCCGGGGGTGACCAAACTGGCCGATGGCAGCTATGTCAGCCAGTCGATGGATATGACGATAGAGGAAACCACCGATCTGCGGGCCGGCCTGATCCGTGCCACTGCCGAGCAGTATAAACCTGACATTCTGATCGTCGACAAGGAACCCACCGGGTTTCGGGGTGAGTTGTTGCCGACCCTCGACGACCTGCGATCCAAAGGTCGCGCCCGTCTGGTTTTGGGGCTGCGCGATGTTCTGGACGAACCCGAAGTGTTGGCCGCCGAGTGGGCCCGCAAGGGGGCGCTGCAGGCCACCGAAGACTATTACGACGAGATTTGGGTTTATGGGCTGCGTTCAATTTATGACCCGACTGCCGGGCTGGAATTGTCAGACGCGGCGAAATCGCGAATGCACTGGACCGGGTATTTGCGCCGCGATCTTGGCCCGCTCGGTACGCCGCCAGAACAACCTTATGTCCTGATCACCCCCGGCGGCGGCGGTGATGGCAAAGCGATGGTCGATCAGGTTCTGGCCGCTTATGAACAAGATCCCGACCTGTCACCACGCGCGGTGCTGGTTTACGGGCCGTTCCTGAGCGGCGAAGACCGGGAAGCGTTTGAGGCACGGGTGCGTTCCCTTGATGGCCGGGTCACCACCATCGGCTTTGACAGTGAGATCGAAACGCTGTTTGCCGGCGCCGAAGGCGTGGTGTCGATGGGGGGCTATAACACGTTCTGCGAAATCCTTTCGTTCGACAAACGCGCCGTTATCATCCCGCGCACAGTGCCAAGGCTGGAACAATGGATACGTGCCAGCCGCGCCGAAGACCTTGGCCTGATCCGTATGTTCGATGAAAAACGCGACAGCGCCACTCCTGCCGCGACCCCGGCGGCGATGGCCGCGGCGATCCGCAACCTGCCACGCCAGGCGTTGCCGTCTCAGGCGATATCCGCCGGGTTGCTGGATGGGTTGGACTATGTCACCCACCGCATCAAGGTACTGTTGGCCCGGCGCACAGATCAAGCGGCAGAATGAGCAGCGCCTCACCGCTTGCGGTTCTGGTCAAAGGCTGGCCGCGCCTGTCCGAGACGTTCATCGCCCAGGAACTTGTCGCACTTGAGGCGGCGGGTCATCGTTTTGACATCTGGTCGCTGCGCTTTCCCACCGACAAGAAACGCCATCCTTTGCATGACCGTTTGCAGGCAAAGGTGCGGTATTTGCCGGAATATCTCTACCTGGAACCAGGTCGCCTGGACCGTGCCCGCGATGTCGCCCGGGATTTGCCCGGCTACGCCGAGGCCTATGATATCTGGCGTCGTGATCTTGCCCGCGACCCAAGCCACAACCGTATCCGTCGGTTTGGTCAGGCCTGCGTTTTGGCCGCCGAATTGCCGCCGGAAACCCGGGGGATATACGCGCATTTCCTGCATACGCCGTCGTCCGTTGGGCGCTATGCGGCGATTATGCGCGGTTTGCCGTGGAGTTTTTCTGCCCATGCCAAAGACATCTGGACCTCGCCCGAGTGGGAGTTGCGCGAGAAACTGGGCGGTTCTTTCGGGGCTACGTTTGGTGCAACCTGCACCGCATTTGGGGCGGCGCATCTGCGTGGGTTGGCCGCTGATCCGGACGGCATTGATCTGGTGTATCACGGGCTTGATCTGGCAAGGTTCCCGTCGCCGCCGGACCGGGCATTGCGTCGGTCGGGTGACCCGTTGCGCCTGATGTCGGTGGGGCGGTTGGTTGAGAAAAAGGGATTTGATCGGCTGATCGCGGCACTGGCGTTGTTGCCGGCGGGGCTGGACTGGACATGGGAGCATATTGGCGGTGGTGATCTGAGTGATGCGTTGAGCGATCAGGCGAGGCGGGCAGGGGTGGCTGATCGGATCATCTGGCGCGGGGCGTGCGATCAGCCCGAGGTGATTGCGGCGATGCGGCGGGCCGATTTGTTTGTCCTGCCCAGCCGGGTGGCGGAAGATGGCGACCGGGATGGGTTGCCCAATGTGCTGATGGAGGCGGCGTCGCAAAAGCTGGCGATCCTGTCCACTGCGGTATCGGCCATACCGGAATTCATTACATCGGGCACCCACGGGGTATTGAGCCGGGATACTCCTGAGGCGTTGTGCGAGGCGATTACGTTCTTCGCTGACAATCCGCACAAGGGTGTTGAGATGGCCGAAGCGGCGTTGGCGCGATTGAAGTCCGATTTTGGTATGGATCCGGGGATCGCGCAGCTTTCCGCGCGTTTGACCCGATTGTGCAACGGGGGCTAATACCATGGCCCAAGTTGCGTTTTATGCGCCAATGAAACCGCCGACCCATAACGTGCCTTCGGGCGACCGGGAAATGGCGCGTAATTTGATGCGGGTAATTGGCGCGCGCGCGACGGTTGAACTGGCCTCGCAATTGCGGGTCCGTGACCCGAATGGGGATGCGGCGTTTCAAGATGACATGATGAAGGCTGCCAAGGATGAAGTGCAGCGGGTTATTGCCAGGTTGAAAGGCCGGGACATCGCGCTTTGGGTCACTTATCACAATTATTACAAAGC
>DAOUQK010000303.1 GCA_030625695.1 Paracoccaceae bacterium
ATCATCCGCGAAGCCCTGCCCAACGCGATCCTGCCAACCCTGACGCTGGTCGGGGTACAGTTCACCTTTTTGATCGGCGGAACTGTCATCATAGAACGGCTGTTTTCCTACGAAGGTCTTGGCAACATGGCGATTGATGCCATCATCAACCGCGACCTGCCGCTGATCCAGGGCATTGTCATCCTGTTCGCGCTGATATTCACCGCCATCAACCTGTTGGTTGATATGACCTATGCCTTCCTGAACCCAAGGTTACGGCATGGGTGACGCACGCGCACCCCGTCGCCCATTGGGTCTGCGCCTGTGGTTGTCAGGCGGCTGGCTGACGCTGTTGGTATTGGCTGCCATTCTCGCACCATGGATCAGCCCACAAGACCCGTTGGCGCAAGACCTGTTTGCCGGGCGGCTACCACCGTTCTGGCAAGCGGGGGCCGAGCCGGGGTACTGGCTTGGCACCGATTCACTGGGCCGCGACGTACTCACCCGCATCACCTATGGCGCACAGGTCGCTTTGGTGGTGGCGTTGGTGGCTGGCACGGCCACCTGTCTGGTGGGGGCAACGCTGGGCCTGATCGCCGGGTATTACCGCGGCTGGGTCGATTTGGTGGTATCGCGCCTGATCGAAATCTGGATGGCTTTTCCGCCGGTGCTGTTTGCCATCCTGCTGATCGCCGTGCTTGGGCCGGGCCTGTGGTCGATCGTCATTGCCATCGTGGTGATCGACTGGACACGGTTCGCGCGCGTAGTGCGCGCCGAAGCGATGAGCCAGTCAGCGATGGACTATGTCGCCTCGGCCCAGGTGGCGGGGCGGGGCCGAATGGGCATTATGCTGGCCGAAATCCTGCCCAATGTCATGGCCACCATTGTTACAATGCTGACACTGGAAATGGGCATCGCGGTAATAATCGAAGCCATCCTGTCGTTCGTCAACCTGTCAATCTCAACCGATTTCCCCACCTGGGGCGGGATGATTTCCGAGGGTCGTCTGTCGGTGCATCAGGCCTGGTGGGTGCTGGTCTTTCCGCTGATCGCGCTGTTCCTGACAGTGCTCAGCTTTTCGCAACTGGGCGAAGGGTTGAAAGACCGCTTTGATCCGGTGCTGAGATGAGCAACGCATTCCTGAAAATTCGCAACCTGTCGGCACAGTTGCACGACGGCACGCCAATATTGCGCGCCGTCTCTCTTAATCTGAACCCCGGCGAGGTGCACGGGCTGGTCGGCGAAAGCGGGGCCGGCAAGTCGATGATCGGCAAGGCGGTGCTGGGCACCCTGCCCCATGCGATCAAAATCACCTCCGGCGAAATCTGGCTGGACGGCGAAAATCTGCTGACCCTGCCCACCGCGATATGGCGCAAGCGTATTGGTGCGCGTGCCGCCCTGATCCCGCAGGACCCACTGACCGCATTGAACCCGTCGCGCCGGATTGGACCGCAGATCACCAACCGGCTGGTGGATATACTGGGTTGGCGCAGGGCCGACGCGCAGACACGCGCGCTGGACCTGCTGGCCGAAGTGCATATTCCCGACCCGGAACGGGTGATGCGCGCCTATCCACACGAGTTGTCGGGGGGCATGCGCCAACGTATCCTGATTGCGTCAGCCTTTGCCGCCGAACCCGACATGATTATCGCCGACGAACCAACCACGGCGCTGGACGTGGTGGTGCAAAAACAAATCCTGCACCTGATCCGCGATATGCAACAACGCCATGGTACGGCCTTGCTGTTTGTCACCCATGATCTGGGGGTTGTGTCGAAAACCTGCCAATCCCTGTCGATCCTTTATGCCGGCCGGGTGGTGGAAGAAACGGATATTCATAGCTTTTTCAACGGTCCTGCGCATGCCTATTCTGCCGCTCTTTTAGCAGCGACCCCTAAATACACCGCCCCAACCGGCAGCCTGAAACCAGTGCCGCAATCGGTGATCGACGCGGTGCAGGGCGAAATCGCCGCGTTCGACCGGTTAGGACGGGGCGGGGCGTAGACATGAGCAATTTGTTATATCAGGTACGCGACCTGCACCTGTCGTTCGCCGATATGGCGCATAAACCGCTGATCGGTGCCGCGCCGCGGCTTCAAGTCCTAAAGGGGCTGAATTTCGACATCCCCCAAGGCAGCATTGTCGGCATTGTCGGCGGCTCGGGGTCCGGAAAATCGACCCTGGGGCGCGCGTTGGTCCGATTGCTGGAACCGGACAGTGGCAGTATCCATTTTGACGGGCGCGACATTACGCATTTGTCCGAAGACGAGCTGCGCCCCACAAGGCGGCGGTTTCAGATGATCTTTCAGGACCCGATGTCATCGCTGAACCCGCGCCGCCGGGTTGGGGGGATCATCGCCGGACCGATGCGCCTGCATGGGCTCGACCGGATCAGCGCGCGGGTTGACGACGCCCTTGACCACGTTGGCCTGCCGCGCGATTTCCGCAGCCGTTATCCGCACGAACTGTCCGGTGGGCAGCGTCAGCGCGTCGGCATCGCCCGCGCCATCGCTCTGGAACCCGAGTTCATTCTGGCGGATGAAATCGTGTCGGGGCTGGATGTATCCAGTCAGGCACAGGTGCTGAACCTGCTGGAGGATCTGGTGCGCGATCTTGGGCTGACCCTGGCATTTATCAGTCACGATCTGTCGGTCATCCGCCGCCTGTGCAGCCGGATTATCGTGATGCAACACGGGCGGATCGTTGAAAACGCCGCCACCCCTGAGTTGTTTGAGGCACCCCTTGCCGAGTACACCCGCGAATTGATCGCCGCGATTCCCTTGCCCGACCCGGATCAGGTTTGGTTCTGAACGCCGTCTGGTCTGGTCAGGACTCATAAACTGACCGAAAGCGTCAGATGACAACTATGAGCCCAAAGTGTCATACGCTCAGCGGATCATCTCTGAGCATCTGACGTACTTTATCAACGACTTCTTTTTGGTTCACCTTGATGTCGGTGCGCACTTCAAGCACAGAGCCAATCCCAATGGGATATCCACTTTCCAAGCTCCTCAATTGTTGAGCCAACTCAGTCGGGTCGCGCTGTTTATCAAAGTGACTAGGATGCCTCTTACGCGCCAGAAACCTATCTAACGCTATATCTGATGGACAAGAGCAATAGACTTCAATTAGTGACGCATAAGCCTCCATTAGCCAGTCTGTCGAAGTGCCGCTATCACCGTCTTCCGCAAGAGGTTTCCAATGTGAAACCAGTACAGCAGAACCCAACTTCTTCCCTGCGTCTTGGAACAGAACATCGCTTTGCCGACTGAGGTTTTTACGGTCTTCCCACGTGCGCACGTCATTCAGTTTGTACAAACCTTCAAGAAAGTCATCCTTGTCAATCAAATCGAATGCAAGGGCATTTGCAATAATGCGAGCGATGGTCGTTTTACCGCTTGCAGGCAGTCCAGTCACGACAACACCCATTTTCATAGTTCACCTATCAATGTCAGCAATGTTTGGTTCTTCTGTCCCCTTCTTAAGCCATTTCGATGGATAGTCGAGCAAGGTAGCTTTGTCCGCACAGCAAACCTTCGCCCCATGCAGAATTTATGACCCAGAGCCCCAGTTCCTCCAGACGGTGAAAGTTTGACCGTTCATACAGCAATGCCCCGCAGTCCGTGCTGGTGCGGATATCGGTGATGCGGCCAATGAAGACCGGATTTCTGTAACGCAGTGAATAAAAGCCAGTGACCATTGTGATGGCAAAGTTGGCGTTGTTAAGGCCCCCCCGGTTAGGTTAACAGGATGCCAACAACGGGCCAGTCCTGTGCCCGCAACCCAGAAAGCCCACACATCCCATGTCTGATCCGAGCATGAAAATGGTATTGGTGACACCTGAAATTCCGTACAATACCGGTGCTATCGGGCGGACCTGTGTGGCGCTGAATTTGGAACTGATCCTGATCAAACCTTACGGGTTCTCGCTTGACGAAAAGGCAGTGCGGCGGGCCGGAACAGATTACTGGAAGCATGTTCATCTTAGCGAATACGACAGTTGGGAAAGCTTTTTGGATGCTCGAAGACCGCCCCGCGAAAGCCTGTATTTCTTCGAGGAACATGGCGCACAGAGTGTTTACACTCCTGACTATCAACTCGATGCATATTTGGTTTTCGGGTGTGAATCCAAAGGCCTGCCAATTGAAATTTTAGATGGCATGGACGATCGTCTGTTTAATTTACCAATGCGCAATCCACTTGTCCGATCGCTTAACCTGGCAAACGTAGCCACAGCGGTTATTTATCAAGCTATGCGCCCCCAGTTGGGCGGTTGAAAGCGACCATTGGTTCAGTCGCAGGCAAGGCGTGCTTTGTCCTGTACAGCAGACCATCGCCCCTTGCGGGTTCTATGGCTCAGGTCCCCAGTTCTTCCAGACGGTGAAAGTTTGATCGTTCATACAGCAATGCCCGGCGGTCAGCGCTAGTGCGGATATCGGTG
>DAOUQK010000301.1 GCA_030625695.1 Paracoccaceae bacterium
CGCTTTCCCAAGCGTGCAAATAAACGCACTCGTATTTCATTGATCGCCAGAGCCGCTCGATAAAGATATTATCAAGGAAACGGCCTTTGCCATCCATAGAAATCCGGATGCCCGAGCGACGTAATCGATCCGTCCAAACAAGTAATGTGAACTGGCTGCCCTGATCCGTATTCATGATCTTGGGCGGCCCGAACTTGTGGGTCGCTTCATTCAGGGCCTCGACGCAGAATCCGGCTTCAAGCGTATTCGATATGCGCCACGCCAGAACTTTGCGCGTGTGCCAGTCCATGATAGCCACCAGATAAAGGAAGCCTTTGGGCAAACAAGCGAGCCAGAGCAACAGACCCAAGTCATCAGCCCGCGTTCGCCCCTCTTGTGCATGCAAAAGCATGCGCTGCCGGGAGTGGTCGAGCATGTGTTCGGCGCGCAGACAAACGACATGGGTGGCACGCTGGTGCGATCCATCGGGCTGGCACGGGCTAAGGCCAGGATCGGGATGAAAAATCTCGCCTACAACATCCGTCGACTTGGCCAGCTACACCGCCTGAATCCGTTCCCGGCGTGAAAATACGCGTCGCGGATGCGGTCCCGGCCAACAATGCCCGGTCGGATTAGAGAACTGACCCGCCGCTTCGGCTCAAAGGTACCCGGCGACACGAAAATTGGACAACAGGCCCGCTATTGCCTCAGATGAGCGATAAATCGAGGTGCCCTTAAGATCGCAACATTGTTGTATCTTTTCGCCAGTACAAATGTATCAGCCTGACTTGGAAAACCCGAACAAAGCGCGCGCACTGTCGTCGTCGCTACGGCGCAAACGCCGTAGCGAAGGTTTGACGTTTGCGCGGATTTGCGCGTCTGATGTCAGGGGCGGCAAATCCAGCTCTTCACGCGACAGAAGAATACCAGGCGAGCCGGTAGAGGCGTCGAACTGGTAAAGATGCAGATCGTCCCATTCGAAATGTCCGGCCTCGTGCAACGCCAGAATATCACGAACAAAATTGTGGCATTGCTGGTTTTCCGCCAGCAACACGTACTTGCGGGCGCTGCGGACCAGATTGGTCAGGGCGACAAAATGGCTGACGGCGGTATGGATATGCATGATCACGGCCTTGGTAAACACCAGATCAGCACGCGGCCAGTGGCGTGAAAACGGCATGGTGATGTCCTGCACGCCAACCTTGCCGGCCAGTTGCGGATGCCGGTGCAATGCCAGGTCAAGCTGAGTTGTCCCGCGATCACCGCCTGTCACAGTCAAGTCTGGGAACAAGGTGGCGGCATTGGCCAAATAATCACCGGCGCCACACCCAACTTCGTGCACCGATTCCGGCGCCAATTGGCCAATCGCCTCGAGGATCAGATGTTGATTGGGGTGGATCGGGTCGCCAATAGAAGTAACAACACCAGTGGCGGCATCAAACTGCAACTGGCCTGCTTTGGAGATGGTGCGATAATTGGTTTCTACGTCGCCTTTCAGTCGCCGGTGATAACTGTCAGCGGTATAGTTGTCCCAATCAAAATCATCATCAAAGAACTTGCGTTTCTTGTAAAATAACCGCCTGATCATCTGCCTTTGTCCCCTTGATAAAATTTATTCACCGGCTAGCACGGTATTGCTTTTTCAACAAGGCGTCGTGCGGGTGACAAGGCCCACCACACGCCTTACACAAACGACATGAACACGCCCGTTTCTTCCATTCGCAACCTTGGCCCGGCCTATGAACAGGCCTGCGCCCGGGCCGACATAAATTCGGCGCAGGAATTGCGTGATGTGGGGGCGGATGTCGCCTATGGGCGACTTTTGTCCACGGGGATGAAACCGCATTTCATCGGTTATTATGTGTTGGTGATGGCTCTGCAAGGGCGGCCGTGGAACGATTGCAAGGGCGCGGAAAAGGCGGCACTCCGGGTGCGGTTTGATGTCATCAAAGCGACGGAATTCGATCAGGATCGTGCAGATTTTGAGGCCGCCCTTGATGCCATTGGCGTTATTGATAAACGCTAGGATACGCCTATCTGCTTGACGACGCGCGCTAAATCGCGTCCTCGTGGCCGCGAAAGGGGCGTCCATGGCAGGCAAAAGCAATATAACCCGCGCCGCGATCTGGATGATCGGGGCGATTGTGTCGTTTTCGTCGATGGCGGTGGCGGGGCGCGAATTGGGCGGCCAGCTTGATACCTTCGAGATCATGATGTACCGCAGTGTGCTTGGCTTGCTGATTGTTTGCGTCCTGATCAGTTTCACTGGCCAATGGGATACCGTCAGTATTGCTCGGCTGCGCAGCCATTTGGGACGCAATCTGGCGCATTTCATCGGTCAGAACCTGTGGTTTTTCGCGGTAACTGTTATACCGCTGGCCCAGCTTTTTGCGCTTGAATTCACCTCACCGCTTTGGGTGATCATCCTGGCCCCGTTTTTCCTGAGCGAGCGCCTGACACGAGTTCGGGTGCTGGCCGTCAGCTTGGGTTTTATCGGCATCCTGATTGTCGCGCGACCCAGCCCTGAAACCCTGACCATCGGCACGATTGCTGCCGCCGCGTCGGCGATATTCTTTGCCGCCACATCAATCATGACCAAACGGCTGACCCGAACCGATAGCGTCGCCTGCATCATGTTCTGGCTGACATTAACACAGGCCATCATGGGCCTGATCACGGCAGGCTATGACGGCAATATCACCCTGCCAAACGCGCAATCAGCTCCCCTGGTCCTGGTGATCGCCATCGCCGGGCTGACGGCGCATTTCAGCATTGCCAACGCTTTGGCCATCGCCCCCGCGAGCGTGGTCATCCCCATAGACTTTGCCCGACTGCCCGCCATCGCCATCATCGGCATGCTGTATTATAACGAGCCGCTGGATATCTATGTGCTGATCGGCGCGTTGATCATCTTTGGCGGCAATTATCTGAATGTCGCCAGCGAAACCCGCAAGATCCGGGTTGCTGACAAATGAATTTTCCGGCCTGACTTTACCCATGACTTTACCCATGTCTGATCAAAAATCCCTGTCTCCACGCGCCTGGGCCGAACTGACCCTGCTGGGTCTGTTCTGGGGCGGGTCATTTCTGGCCATCCGGGTCATTCTCGACGAAATCCCGGTGTTCACAGTGGTTTTGCACCGCACCGGCTGGGCCGCTTTGGTGCTGTGGGCGGTGGTTTTGGCCCGCCGGTTGCCCCTGCCCCGAAGCCTGCGCACCTGGGCCGCGTTTGCCGTGATGGGCCTGCTCAACAATGTGATCCCGTTCGGGTTGCTGACCTGGGGGCAGTTAAGCATCGAAGGCGGGCTGACCGCGATCCTGAATGGGACCACCGCAATATCAGGCGTGTTGGTGGCGGCAATGATTTTCGCCGACGAACGCCTGAACGCGCGCAAGATCATCGGCACCTGCCTGGGGTTTACCGGGGTGATCCTTGCCATCGGGCCGGAAAGCTTGCGCCATTTTGACATTCGTTCTGCCGCACAACTGGCGGTTCTGGTGGCCGGTGTCAGCTATGCCTTTGCCGCGGCCTGGGGCCGTATCCATCTGACCGGAGTTGCCGCCGAAGTTGCCGCCGCCGGCATGCTTAGCGCCTCAACCCTGATCATGCTGCCAATTGTGTATTTTGTTGACGGACCACCTTCGTTCGATCTGGAACCACGCACCATTGTCGCCCTTGCTTATCTCACCCTGTTCGCCACCGCCGGGGCCTATTTGCTTTATTTCAGCGTTCTGGCCCAGGCCGGAAGTGGTAATTTGATGCTGGTCACTCTGCTGGTGCCACCCCTCGCCATCACCCTTGGCGCGCTTTATCTGGACGAACAGGTTCCACCGCAAACACTGGGCGGATTTGCCTTGTTGGCTCTGGGGTTGCTGATCCTGAATGACCACCTGTTCAAACGCCGCAATTGACCCCGCCTGCCCCATTGGCTAGGCACGACCTCATGTTGTATAATTCCGCAAACGAATGGCGCGAAGCCAGCCATAAACGCATTCTGTTCTTTGGCATGTCAGGCTTGGGTAAAACCCATGTCTCGAACATGTTGCGCACGCAGGGCGACTGGTTCCACTACTCGATAGATTATCGCATTGGTACACGGTACATGGGCGAATACATCGCCGACAACGCCAAATCCCACGCCATGAAGGTGCCGTTCCTGCGCGAATTGCTGCTGTCGGATTCGATCTATATCGGCTCAAACCTGACGTTCGATAATCTGGCCCCGGTGGCGGCCTATCTGGGCAAACCCGGCAATCCGGCCCTTGGTGGGCTGGAGATTGACGAATATCGCCGCCGTCAGGAACAATTCCGCATGGCCGAGATTCATGCCCTGCTGGACACCGAATATTTCATCGACCGGGCCGGTCGGCTGTATGATTATCCGCATTTCATCTGTGACACCGGTGGGTCGATCTGCGAATGGGTTGACGGCGACAACCCAGATGATCCGGTACTGACCGAGCTG
>DAOUQK010000176.1 GCA_030625695.1 Paracoccaceae bacterium
TTAGCGGTTGAAGCCATATCCAGCTTGCGGGCACTGGACAGATCCAGCGTCCAACCGGTCAGAATACCGTTTTCAACGATGGCGCGGCGTTTGGTGGGCAACCCTTCGGCGTCAAACAGACGGGAACCGCCAATTCGTGGGCGGTGCGGGTCTTCGATCAGGGACAGGGCGTCGGGCAGAACCGGCTTGCCCAGCAGATCCATCAACCACGATGACCCGCGTGCCACCGACGCACCATTCGCCGCCGACACCAGATGGCCGATAAGCGATGAGGATATGCGTTCGTCAAACAGCACCGGCCAGGTGCCGGTCGCCGGTTTGCGTGCGCCCAACCGCTCAACGGCACGCATCGCCGCCCGGGTGCCGATATCATCTGCCGACCGCAAGTCGGCCTGAAACACCCGCGAATCACCATCATAATCCCGTTCCATGCCACTTCCGGTGCCGCCAATGGCAACGCACGAGATCGAGCGGCTGGTACGGCTATACCCGCCCGAGAATCCGTTGCTGGCGGCAAGGTGGACTTTGGACTCGCCGTAAGACGCACTTGCCGCCTGAACCTGCGACACGCCATCAATTGCCATCGCCGCCGCTTCGGCTCTCAAAGCGTCCTGTTGCAGAGTATCCGGCGATGGTTCTGACGTCGGGTCGGCCAGCTCCAACGATGCGCAGTCGCGGTTGATGGCAAGCTGTGCCGCGTCAGCCAACCCGGCAAACGGATCATCCAACGCCTCTCTCGCCATAGCGACGGCACGTTCAGCCATCTTGGCAAGCGCATCAGGACGACCATCTGAGGTCGAGACAATCGCCTGTTTCTGACCCAGAAGCACACGCAATCCTAGGTCGGTGGATTCCGAACGTTCCGCATGTTCCAAAGCCCCAGCGCGTATGTCGATAGAAACCGACCGCCCGGTAACAACAATAACGTCTGCCGCATCCGCCCCGGCGCTTTGGGCCGCGTCCAGCAGGGCCTGACACAGATCATCCGGCGATAAAGTCATGAACATCCTCTGCGATAGCTTTCAACAAGGCAGGTACCTTTGGCCATCCCGGCTCGCAAGGGGGCATGTTGAATTACAGACCTGTCAAAAATCCGTAGGGTGGGTTTTTTAACCCACCATCCCACCCCAAAATGAATCACCAAAGATGGGTTAAAAACCCATCCCACCAGCCCAACGAAGGGTCGGCAAAAACGCTCAAAGGGCCACGAAAACGCAGCCCTTTGATTGTCAAATGCAAATCCAGTAGGCCCACACCTTACTTTATGCGTTGCCCATTGGCCGAAATGCTGCCGTCCTCACCGATCTCAATCTTTGAAACCAGTGAATCTTCGCCTTCACCCGGAACCGCCAGCATGCCCATCATCATCCGTGCTGGCATGGCTTCGGCCTCGGCCATCAGCCCCATCTCGATCAGCTTGCCCATCACGGTATTGGCGCCATTCAATTGCAGGTCTGCAACGCCCGCCGGGGCAGGCATGCCACCAAACGTCTCCAGGTCGGCGTTGTTAAAGGTGAAATCGCCGGTTCCGCTAAGTTTTGCCCCAACCGCCGAAACCAAAAGCTGTTTGATGGTCAGCGCATGAATTTCGCCCGGAGGGCCATTGAGGTTTTCGATCACTTCCGGGTTCATCAAGTTTGCCAGGACTTTGACCTTGCCAGTCAAGTCAACAATGACCGAGGCAGGATCGCGCGGCAAAATCGCCCCAGGGTCAACCATACCCCAGATCATGTCCGAGGTAACGAAATCACCCAGCCTGACCGACAAAGCAAAGTCCTGCTTTTCATCTGACACGCCAATTGGCACATCAAGGTTAAAGCCAATCTCGGACATCTCGGTCGAAACCGGGAACGGCAGTTGGTTGGTTGTCACGTTGATCGAGATGCCTTTTTGCCCAAGATCATATGCCAAATGCTGGCTGTTCATCGCAACACCCAGACGCCCGCCTTGCGACGAGGTTGTCATGGTGAAATTTTCACCATCGCCAACTGCATTCATGTTGGAATTGCCAGACGCGTATTTAAACGCGCCATCAAAGGCAAAACCGGCATCCAGCATCGCCGCGAAATCGCCCGAGTTCATATTCGACGGAATCACACCTTCCCCCGAAAAGGTCAGATCGACCATGGACCCTGTGAACGTCCCGCCGTCATCTGCTTTCGGGTCATCAAAAGCCGCGTCATAGGTCAGCGAATCCATGCTCACCGCTTGGGTGTATTCCCGTACATCGCCGGTTTTAACGTGCGATTTGGTTTTGACATTGGTCAGGGTCATTGCAAAACGTGCCACCTCAGGTGGCAATGCCGTGCCCTCAAAAATGATGGACGCCAGGGTAATTCCAACCTGAGACGCTGAATACTCATAGTTGATATCGCCCGGATTGCCCGAGACAGTCATCGAATGACCGCTTTGGGTATAGTTGACGGTCACGTCCACTTCCTCGCTGCCATCTTTGCCAGAAACGTGGACTGGCATGGTGCTTGGCATGTTGACCGTGACGGTGCCATCGCTGTTGCCGACAAATTCCAGCGAATTCATGGTAAAGGCGATCGTGCCCTCAGCCTCCGGCATGGCAATCGACATCGACAGGTCAGAGATCGTCAGCGTGTCACCCGACTGGCTTTCGCTGCCCGAAACGTCATAGCCAACACTGGCCATATAGCCCTTCCAGTCGGACCAGACATCCTGCCCCGTCACATCTGCCGAGGCGAATTGCGCGGTTGTCGACAATAGTACCGCAGCAACCAAGCCACGTTTGAAATGTACTCTCATAATATAACCCTTCCGTAATGGTTTATTGGCCCATGTTCTGCCCCATATTCTGCCGCTGTGGCCATATCGTCAAGGGGCAGGGCTGGACCAATCTCTCACGCCACAGTACCACAGGTGGGCACATGGATTTGAGGGGAATTTTGCAGTGATTGCTTCAGTGGATATGACAGGTAAGACCGTTCTGATCACCGGCGCCAGCCGTGGCATCGGCGCCGAGGCCGCGCGGGTTTTCGCCGCTGCCGGGGCAAATGTGGTCCTGACGGCGCGCAGCGGCGGGGCGATCAAGGCGCTGGCAGAGGAAATTGGCCCGTCTGCACTGGCTGTGGCTTGCGATGTTGCCAGTTACGCTCAGGTCGAAGCGGCAGTTGCCCACGCGGTGGGGCACTTTGGCTCTTTGGATGTGCTGATCGGCAATGCCGGTGTGATTGAACCAATCTCGCACATGTTTTCTGCCGACCCCGCAGGCTGGGGTGAGGCAATAGACATCAACCTCAAAGGTGCTTTTCACGGTATGCGCGCCGCTTTGCCGGTGATGCAGGCCGCTGGCGGTGGCACCATCCTGACGCTAAGTTCCGGTGCTGCCCACAGTCCGATCGAAGCCTGGAGCCATTATTGCGCGTCCAAGGCCGGAGCGGCGATGCTGACCGCCTGCCTGGACAAAGAAACGCGCGATCAGGGGATTCGGGCGATGGGCCTAAGCCCCGGCACCGTGGCGACGCAAATGCAGCGGGAAATCAAAGCGTCCGGCATCAATCCGATCAGCAAGCTGGAGTGGGAAGATCACGTGCCTGCAGATTGGCCTGCGCGCGCATTGTTATGGATGTGTTCGCCGGATGCGGACGACTACATCGGCACAGAAGTATCCCTGCGCGATGAGGTCGTGCTTAAGCGGGCCGGCCTAAAGTGATCCAGCTTAACAAAGATAACGGCCAATGGACGGTAACGATTGACCGCCCCGAAAAGGCCAATTCGCTGACCGCTGCGATGCTGGGCGATCTGGTTGATATCGCCCGTTCGGCACAGGACGCACGCGCATTGATTCTGACCGGAACGGGCCGGGTATTCAGTGCCGGCGCCGATCTGGAAGAGGCCAAGGCCGGATTGGCAACGTCCGGGTTGTGGGAACAATTGTCAGGCGCAATTGCCGACCTGCCCGGCCTGACTGTGGCCGCCCTGAACGGCACACTGGCGGGCGGCGCGATGGGCATGGCATTGGCCTGTGATCTGCGCATCGCGGTGCCGGGGGCCAAAGTGTTTTATCCGGTGATGAAACTGGGGTTTCTACCACAACCGTCTGATCCGGGGCGCATGGCGGCCCTGATCGGCCCGGCCCGAACCAAGCTAATCCTGATGGGCGGGCAGAAAATTACCGCGGATGAGGCATTGGCGTTTGGCCTGATCGACCGGATCGTTGAACCGGATGACTTGCTGACCACGGCCCGCGATCTTGTGGCCGATACCCTGGCGGCAAAGCCCGAAATCGCCCGTGGCATCAAGGATCTGTGCAGATGAGTTCCGAATCAAAAGAGTCGGGCCAAGCACTGGTCATCGGCGCAGGGCCTGCCGGGTTGATGGCCGCCGAGGAACTGGCGCGCGCCGGGCTCAAAGTGACCGTGGCCGAGGCCAAGCCCACAGTCGGGCGCAAATTCCTGATGGCCGGAAAATCGGGGCTGAACCTGACCAAAGACGAACCGTTAAAGGTGCTTCTGGCCGCTTACGCCGAAGCCGCACCATGGTTGCAACCGATGATCAAAGCATTTGACGCGCAGGCCATTCAGGACTGGGCCCGCGCGCTTGATCAAGAGGTATTCACCGGCTCGACTGGGCGGGTATTTCCCAAGGCAATGAAGGCATCACCCTTGCTGCGTGCCTGGTTACGACGGTTGGACGAATTGGGGGTCAAGTTTTCCACTCGCTGGCGCTGGACCGGGTGGAGCGATGGGGTCGCCCAATTTGAAACCCCCGACGGCAGCCGTGAAATTGCCGCTGATGTGACCATTCTGGCGCTGGGCGGCGCGTCCTGGGCGCGTCTTGGCTCGGACGGCGAATGGCATGGAATTCTGGCCGCGCAGGGCGTCGATCTGGCCGCGTTTGCGCCAGCCAACGCCGGGGTGCGGGTTTTATGGTCGCCGCATATGGCGCAGGTTCTGGGACAGCCATTGAAGAATGTGGCGTTCACGGCGGGCCCTTATGTTTCGCGCGGCGAAGCGGTTATTTCCCGGCAAGGGCTGGAAGGCGGCGGCATCTATTCCGTCAGCCGAGGTGTCCGCGAAGGTCACGCCCTAAGTGTCGATCTGTTCCCGGATCAAAGTCTCGAACAGATAACCACCCGCCTTACCCGCCCACGCGGCAAGACCAGCCTGTCCAACCACCTGCGCAAGGTTCTGAAACCCGGAGCCGCTCGCATGGCTTTGTTGAATGAATTTGGCCGACCTTTGCCGTCGGACCCCGCAGCCTTGGCTGCAATGATCAAGACGCTGCCAGTTACGCACACCGGATTGGCCCCACTGGATCAGGCCATCTCGACCGCTGGCGGGGTAACGCGCTCGGCACTGGACGATGGTCTGATGCTCACGGCAATGCCAGGCGTATTCTGCGCCGGTGAAATGCTCGACTGGGAGGCCCCGACCGGCGGTTATCTGCTAACCGCCTGTCTGGCCACCGGACGCTGGGCTGGACAAGCGGCTGTCCGGCACCTGCAAGGAAAACAACCCTAGTCTGGGTTGTTAGCGCGTACCCTTTTGTACCCGTCGCGTTCCCGCATCATTTTCGCATAGTCCTGCATTTTATCGTTATCCACCGGGAATTTGGCGGATGTGGCCCAGTTCATACAGTGAACGCACAAGATATCGGCAATGGTCATTGTCTCGCCCATCAAAAACGGGCCCTCAAGGCGGTCGGCAAGGCGGGTTAGATTACGCTCAAACTCCCACTTCAGGGAATCCCGTACTTCGGGCACGCGTTTGTCTTCGGGCAAGGCAAAGACGTGGCGCGCCCCGGTCCACAAAACCGCGTCCATTTCGTCCAAAATGGCGTGGGTCAGCGCATCTTGCTGCGCCCGCTCAATGGTTCCGGCGGGAAAGGTCAGCGCGCCATGCTTATCCGCCAGATAAGTGATGATTGCCGTCGAATCAGTGATCGCCGCGTCCCCATCAACCAGCACAGGAACCTTGCCAGAAGGGCTTACCGCCAAAACTTCCGGGCTGTGTGGCCCGGCCCCGATCAATTCGTAAGGTTGGCCAATCTCTTCCAGCGTCCACAGAACGCGAAAGGTTCTGGTCGCTACTTTGCCAATGACTTTATACATGGGTGGTTCTCCGGTTTGGTATTTTCAAAAGATTGGCCGTGCTGCGGCCAAGGTCAAGCGGTGATCAGCGCGTGCGCCCCAACATTGCCAAACGAATTAACGCACGTTCCATTATCGCCATGGCCGGGGCGGTCTGCCCGGCCGAACGCAATTGCAGGTCAGTATCAATCAGAACCGTCAGCGCGGTTTCCAGTTTTGCCGCCCCCCAGCTCTGCGCCTGCCGGACAATCCGGTCGCGGCGCTGGCCATAAACCGGCGGCCGCAACCGGCCTACTCCGGCTGCGGCGCCACCGGGATCAGAGGCGGCGGCATATAAAGTGCGGAAATGCCTTGTGGCACCGATGCACAGGCTGACCGCGTTCGTGCCTTGCGCCTGAAGACGGCGCAATAATGGCCCGATCTTATCGCTATGGGCTTCGGCCACCACGTTCAGCATATCGTCCAGGGCGGCCTCGGTTGATTGCGGCGCGCAGGCGTCGATGTCCTCTAAGGTCAACTCACCCGTGTCGCCAATTTTATACAGCGAGAGTTTTTCCAGCGTCTGGGAAAAATCGCCGGGCCCAAGAACATTTGCCAACCCGGTTAACGCGGCCATGGCTTCGGTTGGCGCCGAACGGATACCGGCCTTGGTCAAAGCCTGTTCAATCTCGGCGCGGGACGGGGGATTGTCGTAAATACCAACGGCAAAGGCATTACCATGCCCCTCAAACGCCTTGCGCAGTTTCGAATTGGGTTTCAGCGCCCCGGCGGTGACGATGATCTGCGCATCCCCCGGCTGCCAGTCCTGCAAGGCGGCGATAATGGCCGGGGCGGCGGCATCGGTGGTCTCTTCGACAAACGCCGCACGCGGACCGGGAAAGAAACCAACCGCCTTGATCGCGTCGATCAATTGCACCGGGTCTTTACGCAGATCGCCCCCGGCCATACGGGTCAGGCGCATTTCTTCGTCAGCACCTTTGCCCAACAGCGCAAGGATCACCTGTTGCCGCTTAAGGGCCACGCGCATGGCGTCGGCCCCATAGATCAGCAGTCCGGTGCGGTTTGGGTCTGGCTTGGCGAAATAGCCATCGGCGTCGCGGGTGTTCAGTTTCATTGCGGCAAATCGGCAGGAATATCGGCTGTGGCATAAAGCCGTGTGGTGATCTGATCGGCCAGAATGACCATCAATCGCGTCCGTGCATCGCGTTCGGCGGCAAGGGTTTCAACCGTTGATCCGGTGGCCGAATAGCCAGTGAAATTATCGACCGAGCCCGACGCAACAATGTCGCCGCTTTCATTACTGCGCAAAACATAATCGACCTTGCCCACCAAAGAATAACGGGTTGTTTCATTCGATGCGGTGATCGCCTGACCTTGTGCCCCGCTTTTCAGGGTAAAGGACAGGGCATAGATCGGCACTTCAGGCCGACCCAGCCGCTCTTCAAGGTTTTGCACCAGTTGATAGGCGTCCGTGGTGTC
>DAOUQK010000353.1 GCA_030625695.1 Paracoccaceae bacterium
CAGGTGCGCTGGGAATTCCAAGCCTTTGTTCGCTGGGAGTAAAGGGCGCGGGGTTGCACACACTCACCGAACACATTGATGAAGATATGATCGTGCCGCGTACCCGAATTATGGCCGGGCTGCTTTCGACGCTGGCCTGACAGAGACCGGCCGTAGAAAAGCGGCACCCGGCGAGGCGACAAAGTCGCATTTCCGACGTGCCTGGATTGGAAAAGTACGTATCGACACCGCTGCCGATCAACGTCTTCACAAGACTTTCCGCGCCATTCGTCGGATCCGAAATTTCTATTTTGGTATTCAAGATTGTACCTTTGATTTCAGAGCCCAAATCCAGCCTTCAGCCGCATCAGTTCCACCAATGCAGCATCACGCCGCTGGACCAGAGTGTCCTCATCCTGATCCAACAACTCCTTGGCAATGCCATCAACCAGGCTCTCAATCAGATCATCAGTAAGAGCGGCACTTCCCAGTGACTTCCAGCGGGCCTCTTGGGTCGGCCCGAGGTGCTCGAGATAATGCCGGTATCCCCCTGACCCTCCGCCTAGATGATAGGTCAGATGTGGCCCCATGAAAGCCCATCTCATACCTGGTCCATAGGCGATTGCCTTGTCGACGCCGTCAACATCTGCAATCCCCTCTGCCACCAAATAGACAGCCTCGCGATAGAGCGCAGAGGTCAAACGATTGGCAAGATGCCCCGGCACTTCCTTCTTTACGCGGATTGTGACCCTACGCATCTGCTCATAGAAGGCTTCAGCCGTCTTCAGGGAGGTTTCAGATGTGGCCGCCCCTCCCACCAGTTCGACCATCGGAATCAGATGTGGCGGGTTCATCGGGTGCGCGACCAGAATGCGGTCCGGGTATTTCGCCCCGGCCTGAATGTCGCTGGCCATCAGCGAAGACGTGCTAGACGCGATCACCACATCCGCGCCGACGACACGTTCGATTTCCCCAACAAGATCGCGTTTGACTTCAATTCGATCCGGGCCGTTCTCTTGGATGAACGCCACACCTGCCAATTCAGCCATTTCGGACGACACACGAGCGGGCCGAACCGTTTCACTCTCGGCAAGGCCGAGGGTTCTGAGGTTCGGCCATGCAGCCGCGACGAAATCGCTCAGCCGGTTTTCTGTCATCGGATCTGGATCGATCACGGTCACGTCCAGCCCACGGCAAAGAAACAGGCTGGCCCAGCTCATGCCAATAAGCCCGCCTCCGACGATGCCAACAGATTGAAAGGATGTCACTCTTTGCCCGCTTCCCAGAATGGGGCCTTAAGCTCTCGCTTCAGGATTTTGCCAATCGAACTGCGCGGCAGTGTCTCGCGACGTTCGACCTGCGACAAGCGTTGGCTTTTGCCCAGTTGCGCATTTGCATGGTCCCGAATATCGCCCACTGTACGCGAGGCTTCTGCTCGCAGAAGGACAAGGCCATAAGGTGTCTCTCCCCAGTCCGCTGATGGGACGGCGATCACGGCAGCATCAATCACATCCGGGTCAGCCAAAAGCACCCGCTCCAAATCATCCGCATAAATATTTAGACCGCCCGAAATGATCATGTCCTTCTTGCGATCGGACAGGATCAGATACCCGTCATCGTCGAACATGCCCATGTCTCCGGACCGGAAATAGGCCCGCCCCTCTGCGTCATGCCAGAGGTAGTCGCGGGTCAGGTCATCACGGCCAAAGTAGCCCGCCATCATGGTCGGCCCGCGACCGCAAATCTCGCCGACGGCACCTTGTGGAACTTCCTTGCCTGTGTCGTCTATCAGGCGGATCTCATTATTAGGGGCAGGTTTGCCAACCGTATGCAGTTTATCAGGGGTCTCGTCGGCGATCAGGACCGAGACGCCGCCACCCTCGGTCAGCCCGTAATACTCAATCAGCTTACCCGGAAACCGCGCCAAAACGTCTGTCTTCACATCCGCACGTAATGGTGCCGAGGTCGAAAACTTCACCCGCATGGAAGATAGATCGAACTGATCAAATTCAGGCAAATCCATGATCCGCTTGTACTGAACAGGGACAAGCATCGTATGGGTGATCCGTTCACGTTCAACGATTTTCAGATACTGACGCGCATCAAATTTGGCCATCAGATGTACGGTAGAGCCTCCGTAAAGCGTCGGCAGAAATGAAACGATGGTGGTGTTGGAATAGAGCGGGGTTGACAGCAGCGTGCGCGCATTGTCGTCATATCCGTTGGGCGTGACACGGTCCATCTGCGCGGCGCGCATCCAATGGTTATGGAGGATGCCTTTGGGCGTGCCCGTCGTACCCGAGGAGTAAATCAGGTTAAAGGCATCGGTCATCTCAATCGGAATAAGCGGGTCTTCCACGCTGTGTGTTGCCAGCGAAGCCGTGAGCGCCTGATATTCCGGATGATCAAAGTCGATTGCGAACCGGGCCAGATCCAACGCTCCGGCGAAACCAGCGATCAGATCCAGATATTGCTCGGCCACAAAGATCGCCTTGGCTCTGCAATCCGTCAGCATCTTTTGCAACGCCTCAGACGAGGCCATCGTTGAAAGTGGCGTCACGCACCCCCCCGCGCGCAGGATGCCCATGAACAAAGTGGCATAGACCTCGGAATTGGGGGACAAGATCGCGATATTGTCCCCCTTCTGGACACCCAGTCCCAGAAGAAGGTTGGCGACCTGATTGATCCGCCTGTCAAATACCCCCCAGCTTAGTCGCACATCGCCACAAACGACTGCGATCCTCTCAGGATGAGCCTTTGCGTTTGCACGTATGGCATCCACCAGCGTCAGGGTGGGGACGGTCTCAGGCGAAGGTATTTGAAATAGATTCATTCAGGTTTTTCCGTTGTATCGGCTGTATTAGTTTCATCGATGGTCAGCGCGTCATACAAACTGGCCTCAAACCGCCACGTTGGCTATCCGAAAGGTGCCCACGTCGCACAAAAGACGGCTTCTCTTTGCATGAAGGTAGAGTACTGGTAGGGCATTGTCACAGCAAAACCGGTTGAGGCGGGCAGTGCGGTCCCGTAGCGTGTGGCCAAAAAAATCGCTGCCCCTTTCGCTATTTCAAAACTCCGCGCAAGATCATTCGTCTGACTATCAATGAGTTCTCACTCCCGCACAAGGTTGGCGAGATAGTTATCATATTGATCAATCGCCTCCCGTATTTCGTCCAAATATGAATGGCGATTGTAGATCGCTGCGACGCCGCTGATCGTTCCGGAGACGTGGTTCAAGAGCTTTTCGGTGACGTGAATGAGTGTGCCAATTTTTGCGTGGCTGGTTGCGAAGGTGCGTCTGAGATCGTGCAAGGTGAACAGATCAACATTTTCGAATTCAGCGTCAATCCGGGCTTTTGACTTCCCCAGTCATTGAATACGGTGCCTTTTTCGGAATGGCCGGGGAATATGTACTTCGATGCGTGAGGAACTTGTTCCAAGACCTCAGCCACTAAGTTGCCATAGGGCTGGGCGTGAGTGCGTTTGTTTTTGGTTAGGGTATGC
>DAOUQK010000072.1 GCA_030625695.1 Paracoccaceae bacterium
CGGTCGTGGGGGTGATTGCTGCTGCCCAGGACATACCCTTTGGTACAGAAATAACAAATGGCATGTTGACCACCATTCAATGGCCGGTCGGCGCGGTTCCGATCGGTTCCTTCATAGATATTGATAATGTTCTGCCACAGCGGGGGGGGGAACCGCGGCGCGCGAAACGCTGGCTGGGTCAGGGCGAAATCCTGCTTGCGTCCAAAGTATCCGGGTACGGTGAAAAAGTTACGATCGTCCAGACGTTGACAGAAAACCATCGTGCCATGGCCATTAACGTAGACGCCCAGAGCGGTGTTGGTGGTTTCGTCACACCTGGTGATTTTGTGGATATCGTGCTGACACGAGGCCGCGACGCAGATCTTAGGACCGTCACGGTCCTGCAGAAGGTCCGGGTTATTGGAGTCGACCAGACGGCTGACGAGCAGGTGGACCAACCCGGCGTTGCGCGCACCATCAC
The DNA here is from genome assembly GCA_030625695.1 of Paracoccaceae bacterium. Lineage (GTDB taxonomy): Bacteria > Pseudomonadota > Alphaproteobacteria > Rhodobacterales > Rhodobacteraceae > NVQY01. The sequence continues at coordinate 461 of DAOUQK010000072.1, forward strand.
TGTCGAGGTGACGCCCGATCAGGGGCAGAGACTGGCATTGGCCCAGCGGGCTGGCAAGCTGAGCCTTTCGCTTCGCGCTCTTGGCACAGAGCCTGACAAACCACTGGCCGCAGTGCGCCTGAGCGACATCATGCATAGCGCGTCGCCACTGGCGGAAGATGAACCCCGCCCGGTTATTCGGGTGCGTCGCGGCACCTCAAAAGTCGTGGAGGTCCCGGTACTGCGCTGAGTTGCGCGTAGTCAGGAGAAACAACACCATGCTTAGACTGATAACCAGATACAGGAGCGACGAGACCGGAGCGGTCTTGGTTTTCGTGTCCATCTGCATGGTCGTGATTGTTGGAATGGCTGCACTGACTTTTGATCTGGGGCGGCTGGCGGCAACTCAGGGGGATCTGCAATCCTACGCAGATCACGTGGCATTGGCCGCAGCAGGAGAGCTTGACGGGGCCGACGATTCCATCACCCGCGCCACAACCGCGGCTTCATCCATGATCCGCGACCGACAAACCTTTGCTGACGGGGGGCAGGCTCTTGGGTCGAGCGCCGACTACAGTTTGCGTTTTCTCGATGGTTTGCCCGGCAATGACACCGCAGATGTGTCGGCTTTTGTCACGACAGATGCAAACGACGCACAATACATCGAGGTGACAGCAACCTCGCGCACCGTATTCCTGCCTTTTGCCCGGTCGCTTTCAGCGCTTCTGGGCTCCACTCTGCCGAATGAGGAGGTGGGGGCGGTGGCGATTGCGGGGTTCACGCAATATGCCTGTGACGTAACCCCGCTGATGTTCTGTTTGCCAGACGGAAACTATTCTGCTGAATCCAACATCGGCGACGTCATCAATTTGCGTTCCGGCGGGGCGGGTGCTGCCTGGGGGCCGGGTGATTTTGGGTTCCTTGACCCATCAAAGCTCAAAGTTGATCCCAATGGCCCTTGCGGCGGTTTGAACGGGGTGAATTTGGACGCCTGTCTGATCGCTGCTGCGGGGAACATTACCCAATGTTTTGCTCAGCGCGGGGTTGATATTGAACCGGGCCAAAAAGTTGGCATCGAGAACGCCATCTTCAATACGCGGTTTGACATGTACCACGGTATTATGTCCTCCAAGCGTAACAATCCAGACTATGCGCCGGGACCCCACGTTGTTTCTGGCAAGGAGATTGGCGGCGGACCTGGCGGCACACAATGCATTGGGCCGAACGCTGACGATAACCTCGACACAATGCCGTTTCCACCGGATGACTGTTTTGCGACTGTCTGCACCGGCCACAACGGTCGCGTGGGTGATGGAGATTGGACCACGGGTCGTGCTGAATATATTGCCATGAATCATGACGGAGTGGATCCTGATCCAAATGCAACGACACGTTTCGCGCTTTACCAACGCGAGATAGCGCTTGCAGGCGGAGCAAGTTCCAATACGCCAATCCTTTTTCCCGGACTGTCAGAGACCGGCCGACCTCAGTGTTCGGTTTCGAGAATCCCTGACGTAGAGCGTCGCACTTTTATTGCTGCCGGAATTGATTGTACTGACAATCCCATAAGTGGCGCGGCGGCAAATGTGCCAGTAAAGGAATTTTTCAAAATCTTCCTGCTGCAGCCGGTCGGCAGTTCAGCCACCTCCCCACCAGTATTCGACTTATGGGTCGAAGTCGTTGGAACCGCTGGCGGTTCTGGTGCCGGGTCGTCGACCCTTGGCGGTATTTTCCATGATGTAGTGGAGTTGGTTCGATGAAACGTCTGATCCCGCTCCCCCTGCGCCGGTTCCTACGCGATGAAAACGGCACGGCATTGGTCGAATTTGGTATCATTGTTCCGGTGTTGTTGTTGTTCCTGGCCGTCATCATCGACGGAGGCCGCATTGCCTGGGCTTATCAGTCGGCTGCAGCCGGTGTTCGGGATGCCGCGCGCATGGTTGCGCGTATCGCTCCGAACGATCTGTGTCCGGGTGGCAGTGTGTCTGGCTACGACGCACTTGTCACCGAAATCGTAATGGAAAGCATAACGGGAACGTCGATAGTGCCCAATCACACGACTGTTGTGGATGTTATCCCATCGTTTCGTTGTGTGACGGGCGGATACCGGGTTGATCCTGCTGCCATCATTGAAATTCGCGCACAGATACAAATTGATTATCTCTTGGGTAATGTTTTTGGCCTGTTCGGCACGGCGCTCGGGCCTTTGAACACGGAAGTTCAAGACCAAAGTCGGGTGTACGGAATATGACGGTTGTTATGGATTTCCTGCGGCGTTTCAAGCGAGACACAAGTGGTACGACACTTGTCGAGATGGCCATTGTCATGCCGCTCTTGTTGTTGCTGATTTTCGGTGTGTTGGAATATGGTCGGCTTTTCTGGATAACCAGCATCACGCAAAAGGCGACGGCTGTCGCAGTACGCCTTGCTGCCGTGCGCCCGCCGGTGTGTCCAGACGTGCCGGATGTCATCAGTGCCGTATCAGTATCGCCTGGCGGTACAGCACCAAAGTTCGGGACTATTTGCCGGACGGGTGGGGTATGCGCCAATCTCGGAGAGCAGGTTTGCGCATTGAACCTTGGAACAGTCACTGGCCAGGAGATATGGACCCGCGTTGCAGCCTTGATGCCCCCCGGTTCCACCGCAGCCAATATTCGGCTGCGTTATTCGTTCGACGGACGTATCGGTTTTATCGGCGGACCCTACAGCCCCGTCGTTACGGTTGAACTTATCAATCTTGAGTTCCAGTTCATTTCTCCGCTTGGTCAACTGGCAGCCCTTGCCGCAAGCGATGCGACGCTGGCGGCATCCCACACCAACAGTATTATCCTTCCCTCTATGAGCGCATCGTTGCCCGGTGAAGACCTGGCTTCGGGCGTCACAAACTAGGAGCGTTTTCATGAATGATAAATCAACATCTGTGCTTCTGATATCTCAAGATGAAAAGATTCATGCGGATTTCAGCAAGGCTTTATCTGAAGATACCTATACGTTATCTGCCGAGTACAACACGCTCGTTGGCTTGAACGGTAACAGAACAAAAGTGGCAGCGTATCACGACATTGTTTTGTTCGACTTGGATCAAAACAACCCTGAGTCGCTTCAAGCGGCCCGCGAAATGAACGCAGCACGGGCCTCCGGATCAATCTTGATCGCGTTGGCGGATGAGGATTTACCTCTCTCAAAGGCACGCGAGTTGAACCGTGCTGGTGTAGACGACGTGTTACCTCGTCATGCCCTTGATGATGAAATCATTCCTCAGATTGAAGTTTGGCGTGCTCGCCAAAGCGCGCAAATCCCTGCTGTATGGGCCGGTCAGGCATCGGAAGGAAAGGTTATCGCCATCGCTCAGGCCCGTGGCGGGGTTGGTTCGTCGACTCTTGCGGTTAACCTGGCCGATGTGCTTCAGCGTCGACGCGGATTGTTCTCGAAAAAAGCGACCTGCAAGGTGGCCCTGGTCGATCTTGATTTCCAGTTTGGATCGATTGCGGCACTCGTGGATGTTGAAGAGACGGATGCGCTCTGGCGGATGGCGATGGAGGGTACGGTGCCCGACACGGCATTTGTAGAGCAGGCTTTGACAGTTTCGGAAAGTGGGCTGTCTGTCTTAACTGCGCCATCACGCTTTGGCCCCTTGAACGCCCTCAAAAGTGAACAGGTCGGCGCCATATTGGACATTCTGAAGAAATCTCACGACTATGTCGTCGTCGATTTACCTGGTGCCCTGGTTGACTGGATCGAACCGGTTCTTTCGCGCGCCGACAAGGTACTTTTGATGACCGACATCACCGTCCCCTCGGTGCGTTCTGCTCGAAAACTGATCGACTTTTACCTTGCGGAACACCCCGGTCTCGAAATCGAATTGGTCGCATCTCACGAGAAAAAACCGATCATGTATTCTTCTCACCATCGCGCCGCGACCGAGCTCCTCGAGAATCAGATTAATTTTTGGATTCCAAACGATCCCAAGGCAACGCGTGAAGCCATGGATCGTGGTAGACCGCTGGCCAGAATTGCGCCGCGATCAAGCATCGCCAAAGCTATTCGCCGTATTGGCCACGAGATCACTACAACTTTGCCACCTCGCATCGCTTTTCCCCAATAAAAATATTGCCGTGCGCTGGGGCATGGTGTCGGTAGTTAAATAAAGGAAGAATAAAATGTTTAGGGAATTCTCAAATCGCCAGGGCGAAGAATCTCAAAGTGGTGACGTAATAACTCTGGTTCCAGACATCCAAGATGGAGCTCAGAAAAAAATATTGAATGCAATGTCGATGGACGTCGATGAAAGTGATCGCCTCGAGTTGAAATCACGCATGCACAATCGACTTCTCGACGCCCTGAATCTGACAGTCCTTGATAAGATTGAAGAAGATTCGCTGCGCAGCGAAATTGGTAAGCTGTTGACATCATTCCTGCGCGAAGAAGGCCGGGCAATGCGCAGTGAAACGCTGAAGACTCTGGTCGAGGAGTTGATGCACGAGGTGCTAGGTCTTGGGCCGCTCGAGCCGCTTCTGGCGGACCCCACTGTGAGCGATATTTTGGTCAACGGCCACAATCAGGTCTATGTGGAACGTGGCGGCATGCTCGAAAAAGTAGAAACCAGATTTCGTGATGAGCGCCATCTGCTGCGCATCATCGACAAGATTGTCAGCCGGGTCGGGCGGCGCATCGACGAGAGTCAGCCTTGGGTGGATGCCCGTCTTGAGGACGGTAGCCGGGTAAACGCGCTGATCCGACCTTGCTCTGTCGATGGGCCGGCTTTGTCGATCCGAAAATTTGCGAAAATTCCGCTTACAATGGACTTGCTGATCGGTCGCGGTGCACTGAACCAATCCGCAGCCTCTCTTCTCAAGGGGCTCGTGGATGCCAAAATGAATATTTTGATCTCTGGCGGTACCGGTTCCGGCAAAACGACCATGCTGAACGCCTTGTCATCCTACATTAGTTCTCGCGAGCGGATCGTCACGATTGAGGATGCTGCGGAACTCCAATTGCAGCAGGAACACGTCGTGCGCATGGAAACGCGCCCAGCCAATCCAAACGGTGCTGGTGCCGTTCATCAACGTGATCTCGTCCGTAACGCGCTTCGTATGAGACCTGACCGGATTGTTGTGGGAGAGGTGCGAGGCTCGGAAGCTTTTGACATGCTGCAGGCAATGAACACAGGGCACGATGGTTCAATGACTACCGTCCATGCCAACAGCGCTCGCGATGCTTTGTCTCGCATTGAGCAGATGGTGCAGATGGGTGGGCTTGATCTGCCGCATTCGGCCATCCGTGCGACGATTGCCTCGGCCATTCATTTCGTTGTCCAGCTGACACGTATGTCCGATGGTTCGCGCCGGGTCATATCGATTTCGGAAATCACAGGCATGGAAGGCGGCGTGGTCACAATGCAAGACATCTTCATCTACAAGCGTCGCGGTAAGGACGAAAACGGCCGTGTTCTTGGTGAATTCACCCCCACGGGCATCCGTCCCAAAGCGTCCGAAGCTTTGGCTGCGGCTGGCATTGATATGTCGATGATCCAGTTCACGCGAGGGCCCAAGTGATGTTTGAGAACATCCGGGAAATGATCGCCAATTTGAATTTTGACACATTGCTGGGTCAAGATCTCGAGGCCATGCTGGGTGAGGGGCGTTATATTGTCTATACCGTCATCTTTCTGGGTATCCTGGTGGCTTTCGAAGGACTAAGTCAGCTTCTCGCGCGCGGTGAAAATCGCACCGAAGCCATCAACCGCCGCATCAAAATGCGTTCACAAGGCAAGTCTGGTGACGAAATTCTCGCCATTTTGAAGCCTGCTAAGAAAAAGGGACTGCTCGGCAATCTCCCCTTTGTCGGCGATTTGGGACGCGCGCTGACAAGTGTGGGCTTTGCTGTCGCGCCGGAAGTTTTCGTGGGTGCCTGTGTAATAGGCTTTTTTGTAACAGGGATGGCAGGGTCGCAGGTAATTAACCCTTTGATCGCGTTCGGGTCTGCGGCGCTACTGTTTCTAATCGCGCCATTCGTCGTACTGGGCGGTCTTCAAAAACGACGCAAGGCGCAGCTTGTTAAACAATTGCCAGATGCGCTGGATCTTATGTCTCGTGGCTTGCAGGTGGGGCATCCTGTGAATACGACCTTGCAAAGTGTTGCTGATGAAATGCCTGACCCTATTGGGACCGAATTCGGCATTGTTGTCGACCAGGTAGCTTATGGTGACGAACTGACGGCAGCGATAAGTGAAATGGCGGACCGGCTCGATGAAGAGGATGTTAGCTATCTGTCGGTCGCCATTAGCATGCAGCATGGCTCCGGAGGTGATTTATCCCGTGTGTTGTCTACGCTGTCGCGTGTTATCCGTGTCCGTTCAAAGCTGAGGCGAAAGGTCAAAGCTATATCTTCTGAGGGGCGAATGACTGCCTACATCCTGTCGTCGCTTCCTTTGGCTATTGCCGGTGTGATGGCCATCTCATCGCCGACCTATTACGGGGAAGTAATGGACTACCCGGAATTTTGGCCGGTCATGTCAGCAATTGGAGTTGCCGTTGTGCTCAATGCACTGGTGATGTTCCGTCTCGTGAATTTCCGCATATAAGGATTTCGAAAATGGAATTATCTTTCCTGACGTCAATCGGTTTCGCCACTTCTGAACAAACGCTGTTTCTTGCTGTGATCGGAATGGGCACGTTTCTTGCGGTTATAGGTGCAGTGCGGGCCATGACTGAAAAATCCGTGGCGGCGCAACGCATGTTGCCCAGCCAACGAAGGCAAATGGTGACGGCTCCAAGCCTTGTCGATATTGAAGACTCGACGCCTAGCGGTTTTGCAGCTGCATTAATCCCTGAAAATGAAGACGAACGACGCCAAGTGGCCCTTGCCCTGGCACGTGCCGGTTATCTTGGGCACAACGCCGTTGTGCACTATTATCTTGTGCGAATGGCGTTGGGATTGGGATTGCCGCTGATCTTCTGCGGCGCGTTGTTCCTGTCGCGAACGCCGGATGCGCCGGTATGGCTTGAAAGTTACATGGGGGGAATGACGTCCCTGAAAGCTGCTCAGCATATCGCGATACTTTGCGGTGTTGGCTTCTTTGGGCCGGATTATTGGTTAAAATCTCGAATTAAAAGACGCAAGCAGGCCATCGAGGAAGCATTCCCCAATGTGTTGGACCTGCTGCAGGTGGGTGTCGAGGCAGGCATGGGATTTGATCAGGCGCTTCTTAAAGTTGCCACCGAAATCCAGACGGTCGCCCCGGAACTTGCGGAAGAGATACTGGTTCTGCTCAGCGAGATTCAGGCCGGACGCGACCGCGACCGTGCGCTTATGCGTATGGCGCGTCGTACAGGTGTCGATGAAATGATCTCTTTTGTTAATGTCGTTATGCAATCCGCCCGGTTTGGTACGTCGATGTCGGATGCCCTCACCACATATGCCGAAGAAATGCGCGTCGCCCGCGAAATGAGGGCCGAGGAAAAGGCAAACCAACTGCCGGTACAAATGTCAGCCGTCATGGCGTTACTGATGCTTCCGGCAATTATTGCGCTTGTGTTGGCACCGATAGTGATTCGCTACATGAATACGTTTGGCTGAACAATCCCTGGAATTGACGAGTATTATACGCGCGATATTGGCCTTTTCGGGGCGAAATTGGCTCTAATTGCTCAAAACCTGGCTCCTTTAATCCACCCTATTAGTATATACTGGAATGATAAATTTGGGACTTGGATCGCAATTTTGATCTATTTGTTGTGGGGTGCTTGAGTGAAAATTATCGGAAAATACTTTAATTCTGAACCAGAAATCGAGCGGCGGTGGGACAAGCTAACAGCAGAAATGCTTTTGGGTCTCACCGAGTGGAGTCAGGGATGCATGGCCATAGAACAAGCTTTGACTCAAATAGTTTCTGGGTTTGGCGCCGTGAGCGGAACGTTGAGCCGTATCAAACTGACGACTGGGAGTGCACGGGTTATTGCGTCGACAGGACCCACTTCCAAGCACGAGTTGTCTGGATTTAATAGTTCATTTGCGTATCCCGTAATGGGCGATGAGGTTTCCAAGCTAAAGCATGGCGCTCTGATCCTCATGTCTGAGCTGGAAGTTGCACGTTCAAGTCTGGACCCCGCCATTGAGAATTGGTTGATACGTGGTGGGCTTTCTGATGTCGGGTTTATTTGTTTGACGCGCGATAAGCGTTGGGCCGATTTTCTGGAGCTGCATTTTGCTGAACCCCCCAACGGCGCATGGTCGACCGCTTGCGAGTGGGGGGCTGCCGCGTTTGCGCGAACATATTCAATCAGACGCCCGGGCCTGGTGACGGAAGCTTTGGTTCGACACAGCGATAAAATCAAAGAGTATGATTGCCAGGACTGGCCAATTTTGGGTCCTGAAAATGCAGCTGGTCTAACTCGTTCAGAGTGGAGGGTCTGTGTTCTAGTCTCGCGAGGTCTGATGGCAAAGGCCGTGGCAAGCGAGATTGGCGTCGAAGTAAGCACAGTACGCTCTCATCTTCGCAAGATCTATTTGAAAACAAACTTGGGGAGCTATCACCAGTTGGCACGCCGACTGGTTTCACGGTTGGAACAACAGGCTCTGCACCAGGGCTTGCGCGAAATGTCGGCGTGATGATGGAAATTTCTTGGACCGATCTTGTGCCGTTGTGGCTCCTCTGCCCGGTGTTGATCGCTGTCGCCTGGAACGACCTTTCACGTTTAACTATCCCAAATTACTTGGTGGTTACTGGTATCGTTATCTTCGTTTGCAGCTTGCCTCTGCTCGACTATCAAGAAACATTCGCGCGGGTATTGGCGGGCGTAGTTTGTTTTACCTTCTGTCTTGTGATGTTTGCGATGCGCTGGGTTGGCGGTGGTGATGCTAAAATGATGCCAGTGGTGTTTCTGTTTGTTCCCAGTGCTTGGATTAGTTCATATATATTTGGATTTGCATTTTCTTTGATCATTGGGATGACCCTGGTCTGGGCGGCGCGTGTGGCCTTTGGCCGGGCTGACGCCGGATGGATTTCATTGCGTCCGGATGCCGCCTTTCCAATGGGAGTCTCAATTGCCCTGTCTGGGTTGTTCTTGGCCGGCTGGGCTACTTCATTTACCGCTTATGACCTGCCCCCTTTGTAAGGGTCGCAAGCAGTGTCAGAAGAAACTGGGTTGAGACTGGCAGGACAGTTTTGTAGCGTTTGAGGATGACAAAATATTCACCATTTCGCTACTTGTCATAACCCGGGTGGCCCCGCTTGTCGGTCCACTTGCAAACCGAACTGGCGGCGTACAAAGGATCGAACCGAGGCCCGATCCAGATATTCGCCTTCGATTTTCGAGGTTTTCAGCATTTTATCACTGAGCAGGTCAATTTTGAGCTGTTCTTGTGTTTGTGGGGCCAGATGTTGAGCTACTCCCCAACCGTTGGACAGTATCTGGCGTAATTTATGCTACTCTTTGCATCTGCTGATCAGTTTTGGTTATTTCAATTCTCTGCCAATAGGTCACAGCAAGTGGCTTACCGCCAAGGGCAGAATGTGGGCGCTTGTGATTATAGAACCCCATCCATTTTTTTGATCCCGGTTTTTGCCTCCGAACCGCTTTCCCAAGCGTGCAAATAAACGCACTCGTATTTCATGGACCGCCAAAGCCGCTCGATGAAGATATTGTCGAGGAACCGCCCCTTGCCGATACAGGGGAATCGCATATGGATTTGTCTCGTCGCATTGAGACCGAAAAACATCAAACCTGACCACGAGCGCGACGAGAGAGCCGAGTGGTTCGCGCTTTGGTCACCAAATTTGGACACAGAGTTCCAAACGCGATTGCCCTGCGGGGGGAGCTCAGTCCGCAACATTTCGACGCTGGAAACCTCACCAAAACCCTTTCTGTTCGGGAAGTGATAATTGACAGAATGAGATTAAATCTTCATAATTTGCTTATCTTTCTGAGCAGGAACCCACACTCATGAAACTAATCGCATTCTTAGGATTCGCCGCCACATTTGTCGCAACATCAAGCATCGCCTGCCCCTGGGATGGTGGAACCTATTATGGAAGAGAGTTGAATTTTCGTATTGATATTCAAGTCAGTAGCGGGTGCGCCCAGGCCACTATCAAAACGTCAAGTAGCGCCGGATTTCAAAAGCCTGGCGTAGCTGAGACATTCGCACTCGAACACACAAACAAAGGCTGGTTGGCCGATGTTCACGGAGCAAAGGTAATTCTGCTGGAAGATGGCAAACATATCCTGATTGACGGCCCTTCAGGACAATTGCGCCTGTTTGCCCGAAGCGGCTAGCCGTTCCAAACCTTCGATCAGGGGGCGCAACTTCCAGTGCGGGTACTGGTCCTGACAACACGGCCAGCCCTTCAAGTCTTATGAACCGCGACCCGTTCGATTGCGTTAAGGCGAGTCCGGCATGTACGATTGACAGTGAATCGGCTTTTATGCGGATGCCATTGCAACCATGTTCAGGTGCTTGGCACCAACGCCCCGCATCAGATTTTCCGGGCCATGCTTTACCTAACCCGGATCCTGTTGTTAATAAGGCTGCGGCGCACATTCAATCAACCGGTAAAACTCGGCATTCCCTATCTCCGCTGAACCCCAATAAAAGGAGTTTGCACCATGACAATCCGCTGTACTGACCCTGTCATCCTTGATCAATGGCACCCGCTAAGTTCGATTGATGAAATCACCACTGGCCGCGTTCACAACACCGTTTTGTTAGAGCAACCGGTTTCTTATGCGCAAGACAGTGACGGAATGCTTCATGTCTGGAACGGGTGCGAAACACTCCCGGCGCACGCCCAGTTTGATGTCGGCAAAGTGCCCGCCCCTCTGCCCGTAAAACGGGCGCACGGCTTTTTGTGGACCTGTCTGGGCACCCCGCCCAAAAGCCTATTTGCGGTGGCCGAGCTGGAAGAACCAGACCGTCGAAACGTACCGACTGGCGTGTTTGGCGTGAATGTCTCGGCAGGCCGGGCGATTGAGAACTTCCTTGATATGGGCCATTTCCCGTTTGTTCATACCGGCATTCTGGGGGAAGAACCGCACACAGAGGTCAAGGAATACGATGTTGAGCTGTCCGAAACGCGGGACGAAATCCTTGCCACCCGGTGCCGGTTTTATCAACCAAAGGCCGCCCTGGCCTCGGAAGGCGGGGCAGATGTTGATTATGTTTACCGTGTGCCGCACATCAACTGTGCCCTGCTTTATAAATCCAGCCCCAGCGCCAAAGACCGCATGGATGTAATCTATATGTTTCTGCAACCGATGGGTCCGGAATGGACCCGGGCGCATACCGGGATGTGCGTCATTGATGAAGACAACAGTTATGAGGCAATTCGATACTTTCAACAGGTCATCTTTGGTCAGGACAAACCGATACTGGAGAACCAGTTTCCAAAGCAATTACCGCTGGATACGCGGGCCGAAACACCCATCCGGGCAGATAAATCCGCCATTGCCTATCGCAGATGGTTGACGAAAAAGGGGCTGACCTATGGCGTCATCCCGGCCGCTGGTTAAAACAAGGAAATCACCATGCCAGAAGATTTGAACCAGTGGTATCCGATTGCGTCC
>DAOUQK010000275.1 GCA_030625695.1 Paracoccaceae bacterium
AGAATCTGCCCCAGAAATTCGATGGTCCTCGGGTCTTGTGCGTCGTCAAAGAACGAGGCCGGCGGTCCGTGTTCGACGATGACACCACGGTCGGTGAAATAGATGTGGTCGGCAACTTCACGGGCAAAACCCATCTCGTGAGTGACCAGAATACAGGTCATGCCATCTTCGGCCAGCTCCTTGATCGTCAGCAACACTTCGTTAACGGTTTCCGGGTCAAGGGCTGCAGTCACCTCGTCGAACAGCATCACATCCGGGCTCATCGCCAAGGACCGCGCAATCGCCACGCGCTGTTGCTGACCCCCCGAAAGTTCACCCGGATAGCTGTCTTCCTTACCTTCCAGACGCACCTTTTTGATCAACCTGCGGGCCAGTTTCTCGACCTCAGCCTTTTCATTCTTCAACACCAGCAACGGTGCCATCATGATATTTTCAAGCGCGGTTTTATGCGGGAACAGATTGTATTGCTGAAACACCATCCCCACCTTTTTGCGCAATTCCAGCTTGTCCAGATCGGGGTCATTCACCTCTTGCCCCTCGACCAGAATTGACCCACTCTGAATGTCGTTCAAAGCGTTCACACAGCGGATCAGGGTTGATTTCCCCGACCCCGAAGGGCCGATAATACAAATCACTTCGCCTTTCATCACGTCCAGCGAGACACCTTTGAGAACCTCAAGCGCGCCAAAAGATTTGTGAACGTCCTTGATGGACACCATGGGTTCTTTGTCAGTCCATGCCATATCGGTATTCCTTCAGGTTATAACTGCGAATTTCTTTTCAAGCCGTACTGTCCACCGGGCAATCGGATAGCAGTAGATGAAGAAAAGAAACAAAACGAATGAGTACATCGGGATCAGCAAATCGCTGCGCCCACCTTCAGCGGCCAGGATTTGCCCGGTCAGGGTCATCACTTCGGACACGCCAACAATCGAGGCCAGAACCGTGGCCATGGTCAGGATCGAATACAGGTTCATCCACGGCGGCAACATGCGTTTCACACATTGCGGCAGAATGATCCGCCACAGCACCTGATTGCGCGAAAACGCCAGACTTTCGGCCGCTTCCCACTGGCCACTGGGCAAGGACTGTACCGCACCACGTACGATTTCCGAGACATTGGCCATCACCGGCAACGACAGGCCGAAGATCGCCTTCAGCCAGTCAGGCAGGGGGATCGTCAGGCCAAATATCTTGAACTCAAACGGCAACAGGAACATGGCGAAGAACAACAAAACCAACCATGGCGCGTTGCGGAAAAACTGCGTTACGAACCAGGCAAATTTACGCACAAACGGGTTAAGCGATATCTGCCCCAGCCCAAGGGCCGCGCCCGAGATTGTCCCGACGGCCATAGCCAGAACGGAAATGACGATGTTGAAAATGAACCCTTTCAACATCAATGGCATCCAGCGGGTCAGCACCTCAAGGATTGACGCCCGCTCTGGGTCGGTGGCAGCAAAGGCCGCAGGAATGGTCGCGATGATGCAGACGGCCACCAATACCAGCCCATGCCAGGGTTGCAGATGAAACCGATCATCAGGCCGCGGGCGCGGCGCCATCATGACGGGCAGGATTTTATGTTTTTGTGTGTTCATTGTCATATCCTCCTTCACGCTCCGAAACCGGGTATTTTCAAACTGCGTTCCCAGCGGTTCATGCCCCAGACAAGCACACCCACAAGGGCGAAATAGGTGATCAGCAAAAAGATCATCATCTCGGTCACATTCACATTGTCGGACCAGATTTGATTGGCCTCATACAACATTTCGGGCACCGCAATTGCATAGGCCAGCGTGGTGGTTTTCACCAGATTGACCAGATTGTTGTTCAGCGCGGGCAGGGCCACGCGGATCGCCAATGGCAGGGTCACATGCAGATAGATTGTCAGCCGTGAGAATCCGAGAGCTTCGGCGGCCTCGATAGTCGAATTTGGCACCGCCTCGATGCCTGACCGAAAGATCTCCACGTTGAATGCACCGGCAAAGAACGAAAGCGATATCGCTGCCCAGGCAAAGCCGCCCAGAATGGGCTGTTGCCCGCCATAGCCGTTTGAAACGGTCGGCAGCAAAGATGAGATGGCAAAATAGAAGAAATACAACTGGACCAGCGGCGGGGTATTGCGGAACAATTGGATATAGCCGTTCATGATCCGACGGGTCCATTTCAGCGGAGAGTTTTGCAGCCACGCACCAATGATGCCGATGATGATCGAGAAAAACAGGCATACCAGCGATAATTTGATGGTCATAAAAAACCCGGCGATCATCCGATCCCGGTCATAACTGTCGTAAAGAAACGGAAGATTTATCCCCGTTTCGTCGTAAAATACACGGAACCACTCGAAAAACGCTTCCATACCCTCTCCCCTTTTATCCGATCGTTGCGGATTTATAGAAACCGGCGGCGGGAACGATGCCCCGCCGCCGATACGTTCAGGAATTACTTGTACTTGTCGTGCATGTCCTGCGCGAAGGGCGTGTTGGCCACACCCCATTTTGTTTCCAGCTCAAGAATACGACCCGACTTGTGCCAGCCGATGATCATCTCGCCCATCATGTCATGGAAACGATCTTCGCCCAGCGCCACGGCCAGGCCCCAGGGGGCATCGTCGATGGTTGGCAGAGGCATCTCATAATCGGCCCACTCATCCTGCTCCAAAGTCGCCACATGGCTGGAATCGTCATAAACAAAGGCAACGCAATTGCCGGCTTTCATGGCTGCATAAACCTCGGCGGTGCCTTTGAAAGCAACGATTTTAGCGCCAAACTCACGACCGGTTTTCTTATTGTAAAACGCGCCCTGAATGCCGCAAACGGGCTTGCCGCGCAGGTCTTCCCATGCGGTGAAACCAAAGCTTTTCGGAGTCATGATGTTGGTGCCCGAAGAATAATAGTTCGGGTCGGCAATAAAGACCACTTTGCGCCGGTCTGGCTTGTCCGTCATCGTCGCAATCAAAAGATCAACTTTGCCCTGCTGCAGGAACTGCATGCGGTTGGAACTGACCACCGGTATGAATTCGATGCTCACACCCAGCTTGTCGGCCACGTCCTGCGCCAGATCAGGTTCGATACCGATGATCGCACCGGAGGTGTCGCGAAAGCCGTAGGGCTTGTAGTCGGCCTTGACGGCCACGCGCAATGTGCCGCGCGCCTTGATGTCGTCGATGACATCGGCCTGAGCGGGCAGTGCCGTCAGGGCAAGTGCACCCATCGCTGCGGCCATCGCCATTCTTTTGGTCATTGTTGTAAACATAGTCTTCTCCTTGTTGGGCCACACATTGTTTTTGTTACAAATCGGTGGCAGATTTGAGCATGGTTTTATGGTGCTCGTTTCACGGGTAAATTGCTATTACTTTCCTTGTCGTTTTGCTGACCCCCCGCCGGTAACGGCATGAATCGGGGGTAAATTCGAAATCTGGCCACATAATTCAGCCACGAGCAAAAGCAGGTCTTGCTCCATGATATGAGGTTCAACATTGCGGCAACCGGCAAATTCCAAACATTCCTCGACCTTTTTCAAAAAATCCACGTCGCTCAACGGCCGGCCGGGCATACCGTAAGCCTCGCCACAAAACCCGCATCGTTCGCTTTTGTCCTTCAGAACAACCCGCACCCGCGTGCTTTCGGGGTGGCGTTGGCGGGCCTTGTCAGTCGACAGATCAACCGCTTGGTGAATCCGAACTTTTCCCATCAGGGTTTTGACGCGGGTCGAATGAATAGTCTCGCGGGTCAGGTCCCGTAACCGGACCCCCCCGTTCAAGATCGCACAGGCGGCGGCAAACGGCAGGCTGAATTGCGCCTGCGCCGGGGTTTCAGGATTGTCGTGGATCAGGCTGATCCGCACCAGTTCCGGCACCTCCAGCCTTACCCCGTCGATGTTATCCGCAGATATGCCCGCGTGAAAAGTCAGACGGGCGATTTCTTCTATCGCTGCATGGGCTGCCGAACAAACCGGATAAAGCTTGATCAACAGGCCAGGATCAACAAGACGCCAACGCTTGCCCAGCGTTTCGATCTGCGCCGGGGCGGCCACATCATTATTCAACAGATGCAGGAACCCGGTCTGCCCTTCGATGCCGTCGTCCGGGCCGGTCAATCCAGCCGCCACAACCCGGGCAAAACGGATCGCCCGCCCTGCCGCCTCGCCCACCAGAAACGGCTTGGCATTGGTGCCAAACACCGACTTGCCGCCGCCCGCCGCCGCCGCCGCCATACCAATCGCCTGCGCGATCTGCGCCTCATTGCATCCCAGCAGGCGCGCCGCCGCCGCCGTAGCGCCGATCATTCCAAAGGTAACAGTAGACCACCAGCCACGAAAATAATGCTGCTGCGTAGCGATATCTGCCAACACATAGGCAATCTCTGAACCGATGATGAAGGCGCAACGGGTCTCTTCCTCCGAACTGCCCAATTCCTGTGCCAACGCCAAAACGGTCGGGAATACCACGGCAGACCCGTGCATGATGCCGGTGTAACTGGTATCGTCAAAGTCCCAGAAATGCGCGGCACAACCGTTGATCAACGCAGCTGTTTCCGCGCGGGCCGTGCCCCCGGTTGCCAGCCCGCAATCCCCCTGCCCGTCAGTCCAGATTGCCGCCAGTTTCCTGACCTCGTCGCTGGCCCCCCCGGCGATCATCACCCCCAGCGTATCCAGCATGGCGCGATGCGCGGCGCGATGCACATCCATCGGAATATCCGCAGCCTGCAAACCACTGGCCCAAATGGCAAACTGCCGCGTTATGCCTTGCACCTCTGTCATGCGGCCCGCCTGATGTCATACCCAAAGGGGGTGGCGTTCAGGCAAATGAAGTCCCAAAGACTATGGGCCCAGGTGACAGGCACAAGGATATCGAACCGCTCGGCAGAACTCCGGTGGATCAACACCCCGACATGATGAATACCCGTCTGAACAAAGCTATCCACCGGCATGGCACTGGCGCGGAAATCAATCGGTGCAAGCCGTGCCATGACATCCTCGGCGGCAGGCCCTTCGACACTGATCCGCGTACGGGCGTGGCTCAGATCCTGAACCGCCAGCGATGAGGCGTTCAGCAAGCTATCCGGGAGAGTGATCGGCGAC
>DAOUQK010000050.1 GCA_030625695.1 Paracoccaceae bacterium
TCGACAAAGTTCACGCCTTTGACGACGCGGCCATCGGCGACGTCCAGACAGGGGATGATGCGGGTTTTCAACATATTGCTGTCATAAGTTGCCTGCCGTCCGGTGACAATGGGGCGTGTTAGGTCACCAGATTGAACAATCCGAGGACGACCATATAGCGCAGGGTTTTTGACAGGCTTACAAGTATCACAAAAGGCAGGAAGCGCATTCGCATCACCCCGGCCACGACGGTGATCGGGTCGCCGATTATTGGCACCCACGCCAATAAAACCACCCCTTGGCCCCAGCGGGAAAACCATGCCTGTCCTCTGGCCAGTGAAGCGTCGGATACCGGGAACCACCTGTGCCCATGAAAACGCGCCGCCCCCCGGCCCAGCCAGTAATTCAGAACAGATCCAAGGATATTGCCAACACTCGCCACCGCCAACAACGTCAGGTCCGAGTGTTGTGAAAGCGCGCGCATCGCCAGCAACCCGGCCTCTGATCCACCCGGGAGCAGGGTGGCGGCGGTGAACGCCAGCAGGAACAGACCCGTCAGCGATGAAATCGGATCACCTTTTAAGCAAGGTCAAAGCCTCGCCCAGATCAATCGCCCCATCATACAACGCGCGACCAGAAATTGCCCCGTTCAGGCCAGCCCCGCAATCGCGCAACGCCCGCAGATCGTTCAGCGAGCTGACCCCGCCTGAAGCAATCACCGGAATGGAAACTGCCCGGGCAAGTGCTGCTGTGGCGTCGATGTTCGGCCCTAACATGGCTCCGTCGCGATTGATGTCGGTATAGATGATCGCGGCCACGCCTGCGTCTTCGAACGATTTTGCCAGATCGGCAACCTTGACATTGGTCTCGGTCGCCCAGCCTTTGGTCGCCACCAACCCGTTGCGGGCATCAATCCCCACGGCCACTTTCCCGGGGAATTCCCGCGCTGCTTCGCGCACAAGGTCGGGGTTTTCCACCGCAACGGTGCCAAGGATCACCCGCGCCAACCCTTTGTCGATCCATGCGGAAATTGTTGCCATGTCGCGAATGCCACCACCCAGTTGGGCGGGCACATCGCACGCCTTCAGGATTGCTTCGACCGGTTGGGCATTCACCGGGGTGCCGGCAAACGCGCCGTTCAGGTCCACCAGATGCAACCACTCACATCCCGCCGCCACAAAGGCGCGCGCCTGCGCGGTCGGGTCTTCGTTAAAGACGGTGGCCTTGTCCATCGCACCGCGTAGCAATCGCACGGCCTGGCCGTCTTTGAGATCAATGGCGGGGTACAGGATCATATCGGGACGCTTTCAGTTAAATTCATTGTATCGGCGGGATATGGCACAAGCTGTCCAACAATTGCAACGCGACCTCAGGTCAGGCTTGAAACAGCGGTGCAAATCACGCCACAGTGAACCGATAGAGGGAGAAAACAGATGAAACATATTATTCTCAGCGCTGCATTGGGTCTTGGGGTGGGTCTTGGATTTGCCAGCATAGCCTTGGCCGACCCGGTTGACGGCACTTGGCAAACTGCGCCGGGCGACACCGGCGGATATCTGCACGTGTCGATTGGTGCCTGCGAGGCCAAGCTTTGCGGCACTATCAGGGCGGCGTTTGACAAGGCTGGTACGCAGGATGCCGAATATGAGCATCTGGGCAAGAAAATGATCTGGAACATGAGTGCGGACGGAGATGGCTATTATAGCGGCGGCAAAATTTGGGCGCCGGATTCTGACAAGACCTATAAATCCAAAATGGTCCTTAGCGGGTCCAAACTGGAGGTCAAAGGTTGTGTTGCCGGTGGGTTGTTTTGCCGTGGTCAGGACTGGCGGCGCGTAAACTAACGCCTATACGTCACGGCTAACTTACTGCAAAGCTACTGTGCGCAGGCCCAGAATTTCACGGGCCTGTGCCGTACTGGCCACCGGGCGATTGTTCTGATTACAGACATCAACCGCACGTTGGACCAGGGCGGCGTTGGACGGCGCAAGAGTGCTGCGATCCAGTTTGACGTTATCCTCTAAACCGGTGCGGATGTGCCCGCCTGCGGCCACGGCCCATTCGTTCAGCCTGATCTGATTGGGGCCAATCCCTGCCGCACACCAGGGCGCACCGGGAAACAGGCGCGCGACTGTTTGCACATAGAAATCAAACACCTCGCGGTCGGCAAGCATGGCGTTTTTCACACCCATCACAAATTGCACATAAGGCGTATCGATGATCCGTTGTTCGGTGTGCATTTTGGCGGCCATGAAAATGTGGCTCAGGTCAAACGCCTCGACCTCGGGTTTCACATCATTCGCGCGCATTTCACTTGCCAGCCAATCCACCAGAGCGGGTGGGTTTTCATAAACCCGGGTGGGGAAATTATTGGACCCAACCGACAGGCTGGCCATATCGGGCCGTAGCCCCAACATGCCGCCACGTTCTTTGCCCGCCCCGGATCGCCCCCCGGTTGACAGCTGAATAATCATGCCGGGGCAATGTTTCTCAACGCCTTCTTTAAGACGCGCGAACTTGTCGGGATCGGAACTCGGGGTTTGGTCGTCATTGCGCACGTGGGCGTGGCAGATGGTTGCCCCGGATTCGAACGCTTCCTGGGTGCTTTCCACCTGTTCGGCGACGCTTATCGGCACCGCGGGGTTGTCGGCCTTGGTCGGGACAGAACCGGTAATGGCGACGCAGATAATGCAAGGATCAGACATCACAGGCGCCCCTCGATTGCGTCCCAGATTTTGGCCGCAATATTCACCCCATCAAAACGCTCTAACTCCTGAATCCCGGTGGGCGAGGTAATGTTGATTTCAGTCAGATAATCGCCAATCACGTCGATGCCGACAAAGACCTGACCCTTTTCGCGCAGCAAAGGGCCAATTGCCTCGCAAATCTCGTGGTCGCGCTTGGTCAGCCCGACCTTTTCAGGTCGCCCGCCGACATGCATGTTCGAACGCACCTCACCTTTGGCCGGAACCCGGTTGATTGCGCCAACGGCCACACCGTCCACCAGAATCACCCGTTTGTCACCGGCCGAAACATCGGGCAGGAATTGCTGGACGATCAAAGGCTCGCGCGAAAACCCGGTGAAAAGTTCGTGCAGCGAGGTCAGGTTGCGGTCGTTGCTGTCCAGCCGGAAAACACCGGCCCCGCCGTTGCCATAAAGCGGCTTCAGAATCACATCGCCGTATTTTTCCTTGAACACTTTGATGGTGTCCAGATCGCGAGCAATGGTTGTTGGTGGTGTCAGGTCCTGGAAATCCAGCACCAACAGTTTTTCAGGGTAATTGCGCACCCAAAACGGATCATTGACCACCAACGTCTGCCCAGCCAGACGGTCCAGAATATGGGTGGCGGTAATGTAACTCATGTCAAACGGCGGGTCCTGCCGCAGCCAGACCACATCAAAGTCGCCCAGATCAACTTCGCGCAATGCTCCCAGGATCGCCGGATCGCCCGCCACCCTTTGCACTTGCATATCCCGCCCGCGCGCCGTGACCCGCCCTTCCTGAAAGGCCAACTGGTCCGGTCCATAGAAAAACAAGTCATGCCCGCGCGATTGCGCCTCTTCCGCGAGGCGAAAACTGCTGTCGGCATTTATGTCCACGTCCCCGATCGGGTCCATCTGAAAGGCGATTTTCATGTAACAGGCTCCTGTGTGATACCTGTTACATGGCCCAGTCGACTTGTGGATTCAATGGAGATTAGCGCAGATCAACCATGCCCAAACGCGTTTTCGATGATTTTAAAGGCACCGGCATGATCGACCAGCGCCACATCAAAGCGAACGTTGGTCAATTGCCCATCCGGTTCACCAGCCAGAAATTGCGAGGCCGAAGCATAAATGCGGGCCATTTGCCGGGGGCCTAGACGTTCGGCGGCACGGGCAATTGACCGGCTTTTCTTGACTTCGACAAAAACCAACCCGTTGGCATCGCGGGTTATCAGATCAATTTCACCGGCCCCTTCACTGGCATCCCCGCGCCAGCGACGCCGTGCAACCGTAAAGCCGCGGCGTTCATAATCCTGAGCAATCCGCTGTTCGGCAGACAGCCCGGCGTGATACTCCATCTGGCGTTGCGCCCGAACTGCGTTCATTTCACTTCCTTCCCAAGCTTTAGCGCCATTTGATACACCGTTCTTCGTTTTACATCGTGCATCTCCGACACAACGTCAGCGGCATCCTTGAGTGACATCGCTTTCAACGCGTCCTTAAGGTCCGACTCTATGTCCGACTTCTTAACAATTGACGAACGGGGCCGATCAACCAGTAAAACAACCTCGCCTTTGACGTTTTTTCCGGCCAGTTCCTGCGCCAGCTCTGCCAGTGTGCCACGCCTGACTTCTTCGAATTTCTTGGTAATCTCGCGACACATGGCGGCCGGGCGGTCCGGGCCCAGAACCTCTGCCATATCGGCCAGGCAAGCGGCCACGCGTTTGGGTGATTCGTAAAATACCAATGTGCCCGGCACATTATCCAGGCTTTCCAGCCGCGCTTTGCGCGCACCCCTGGCATTTGGCAGAAATCCGGCGAAAAAGAATGCGTCGGTGGGTAGTCCGGCCAGTGTCAGCGCCGCCATAACCGCCGAGGGACCGGGGGCGACGGTGACCAGATGCCCCGCATCCGCAGCCGCCCGCCCAAGATCATACCCCGGATCGGCAATAAGCGGCATGCCTGCTTCGGAAGCATAGGCAACTGACTGTCCCTGCGCCAAGGCGTCCAACAACCGGACCCGCGCGCCCTGAGGGCTATGATCGTGATAGGACAGTATCCGTCGGCCAGCCAGCGGCACCGCGTGGATATCCATCAGGCGGCGCAAACTGCGGGTATCTTCGGCCGCAATCATGTCTGCCGAGGCCAGCACATCCAGTGCCCGCAACGTAATGTCACGCGCCGTGCCAATCGGCGTGGCGACAAAGTAAAGCCCGGGGGCCAATCTGACCATTTGGTGATTCAATGCTGGACCCGCCTTTCGGGACGTTTATGATCGTCGATATTACAAACCATCGGCATCTGCGCCGGATAAGGGAGTTTCTATTACATGATTGGCTTTTTTGAACCAGCCCGCAAGACAGTGTTGCTGCTGTTATCACTAAGTGCTGCCATTTTCTTAAGTGCATGCGACGCAGGGGGTATTGGCGGCGGTGGACCATCCATCAACCTGTCAAAACCGGTGCCTGTCGCCCTTTTAGTGCCCAGGGGGTCGAGTCAGCCCGGGGATGCAACTTTGGCGCAAAGTCTTGAAAACGCAGCAAGGCTGGCGATTGCCGATCTGGATGGTATAAAAATTGACCTGCGGGTCTATGACACGGCTGGCGATCCGGCCACTGCTGCTGCCAAGGCCACCGAAGCGGTTCAGGACGGCGCCAAGATCATTCTGGGGCCGGTTTATGCGCAATCGGCCAATGCCGTGGGTCTGGCTGTCAAAGGCCGGGGCATCAATGTGTTGTCGTTCTCTAACAACACCGCCATTGCTGGGGGTAATGTGTTTGTGCTTGGGCCGACGTTCACAAATACTGCCAACCGGCTGATGAAATATGCCGCTGCTCAGGGTAAACGCACGGTTATGGTGACGCATGCTAATGACGCCGCTGGCAATCTGGGTCGCGATTCTATCGTTCAGGCAGCGGGCGGTACGGCTGCCAGCATATCCGGTTCGGTTATCTTTGAGCGGTCCCAGCAAGGCGTGATTTCCTCGGTCCAGCAAATCCGCGATCAGGTGCGTGCCACCAATTCCGATGCGCTGTTTCTGGCCGCGACCACGTCCGGTGCGTTGCCGTTGTTGACGCAACTGCTGCCGGAATCCGGGGTTGACCCCAAAGTTACACAGTTCATCGGCTTGAACCGCTGGGACATTCCGGCGCAAACGCTGGGCTTGCCCGGGGTTCAGGGCGGGTGGTTTGCCATACCGGATCCGGGTGTGTCTGAACAATTCCGCGCCCGGTATCAGGCGGCTTATGGTGGTGCCCCGCACCCCATCGGTGGACTGGCCTATGACGGTATCGCGGCCATCGGCGCGCTGGTCGGGGCTGGCAAGTCCGACGCTTTGACCGGGGCCGCCTTGACACAAGGTGCGGGTTTTCAGGGTGTCGGTGGCATTTTTCGCCTGCTGGCCAACGGTACCAACCAACGCGGTCTGGCGGTCGCCACGGTTCAGGACCGCCAAGTTGTTGTGATTGATCCCGCGCCTAAAAGCTTCTCCGGTGCCGGGTTCTGATCCGGCCGGTATGGGCGGTGTGAATCCCGTTGGATCAGAAGTCAGGGTCGAGGTCGAGGCCGTCGACGACAAGTTGATTTGCCCCGCTCAGGCAATTTTCGACGCTGTGATTGTACGGCAAAAGATAGCCACCGAGACTGAAGGCATCACCGACAATGCCGCCTTGCGGGCGGCGAGCGTACGCATTCTGGCCGAGGCCAACAATGCCGGGCGCACCGCCATTGCTGATGCTTTTGAAGAGGCTCCGTTTGCGGCGCGTACTTTGACCCGCTCTTATACGTATTTGACGGACGGTCTTGTCACCACGGCGCTTTATGTGGCTGACACCCTGTTGCATCCGCTGGCCAATCCAACATCCGGCGAACATATCGCAGTGATTGCCGTCGGCGGTTATGGTCGGCGCGAAATGGCACCGTTTTCGGATGTCGATCTGTTGTTTGTCACCCCTTACAAGATGACTGCCTGGGGCGAGAGCGTGATCGAATCGATGCTGTATATTCTGTGGGACCTGAAGCTGAAAGTCGGTCACGCCAGCCGCACCATCCGCGAATGTGTCCGTCTGGGGCAGGAAGATTTCACCATCCGAACCGCCATGCTGGAGCATCATTTTCTGGCCGGTGACGCGGAGTTGGCGACCGAACTGGACCAAACCCTGAAGAACGATCTATTCGCCAACACGGGCCGCGAATTTGTCGAGGCCAAGCTGGCCGAGCGCGAAGCGCGCCATAAAAAGCAAGGCCTGCGGTATATGGTCGAGCCGAACGTCAAGGAAGGCAAAGGCGGTTTGCGCGATCTGCAATCGCTGTTCTGGATCGCCAAATATGTGCACGGGGTGCAGGACACCGGCGAGTTGGTTAATCTCGGCGTGTTTCGCCCGGAAGAGTTTGAACGTTTCACCAAGGCCGAAGCGTTTCTATGGGCCACCCGGTCGCATCTGCATCTGATCACCGGACGTGCCAGCGAGGTTTTGAGTTTCGACATGCAGGTCGAGGTGGCCGAACGTATGGGTTACCGCGACCGGGTCGGGCGGCGGGGGGTCGAAGTGTTCATGCAGGAGTATTTCCGCCATGCCACCGCCGTGGGTGATGTGACGCGGATTTTCCTGACCGGGCTGGAGGCGATCCACGCCAAGAGCGAACCTCTGCTGGAGCGGATTTTCCGGCGCAAACCTAAGGTTAAAGCCGGGTACAAGGTGATCCATAATCGCCTTGCGATTGTGGATGAGGATGTATTCCTATCGGACAAGCTCAACCTGTTGCGCCTGTTCGAAGAGGGTCTGCGTACCGGTATGCTGATCCATCCGGATGCGATGCGGCTGGTGACGGCCAACCTTGGTCTGATCGACGACGATATGCGCCACAGCAAAGAGGCGCAAAAGCTGTTTCTGGACCTGATGCTGAAACATGGCAACCCGGAGCGGGCGCTGCGGCGGATGAACGAACTGGGGGTTTTGGCGGCTTTTGTGCCGGAGTTCGAAGTCATCGTCGCGATGATGCAGTTCAATATGTATCATTCTTATACGGTCGACGAACATATCATTCAGTGCATCGCCAACCTTGCCCAGATCGAAAAGAGTGAGTTGGTAGAAGAATTGCCGATTGTCTCGGGCATCCTCAAAGAAGGGGTGAACCGCAAGGTGCTGTATGTGGCGCTGTTGCTGCATGATATCGGCAAAGGCCAGCCGATTGATCATTCGATCCTTGGGGCCCAGATTGCCCGCCGGGTGGCGCCGCGTCTGGGGTTGAACAAGGGTGATTGCGAGACAGTTGAATGGCTTGTACGGTATCACTTGTTGATGTCGGACATGGCGCAGAAACGCGATATTGCTGACCCGCGCACGGTGCGCGGCTTTGCCAAGGCGGTTAAGGACGTGCGCCGTCTTGACCTGCTGACGGTGCTGACGGTCTGTGACATTCGTGGCGTCGGGCCGAACGTCTGGAACAACTGGAAGGCGGTTTTGATCCGGGCGCTGTACCGTCAGACCCGCCGGGCGTTAGAGACCGGGATGGAAGATCTGAACCGTGAAAACCGCGGGGCAGAGGCGAAAAAGGCTCTGCGCGCGGCGCTGCCCAAGTGGGGCAAACCGGCGTTGAAACGCGAAACGGCGCGGCATTACGATCCGTATTGGCAAGGGTTGCATGTGACGGGACATGTGGATTTTGCCGGAATGCTGGCGCAGATGGATGGCTCGGACGATGACGCGAAGGTGGTGATCCATCTTTACCCGGATGAAGACCGCGATGCCACGCGTGCCTGTTTTGTTATGGTTGACCATCCCGGCATTTTCGCCCGCATAGTTGGCGCGTTGGCTTTGGTCGGGGCCAACATTGTTGATGCGCGCAGTTATACCACCAAAGACGGCTATGTTACGGACGCGTTCTGGATTCAGGACAGCGAAGGCCGCCCTTACGCGGCGCGTCAGTTGAACAAGCTGACCAAGATGATCCAACGGACGTTGAAGGGCGAGGTCCACACAAGGGACGCTTTGAAATCCCGCGATCAGGTGCGCAAACGCGAAAAAGCGTTCAGGGTCGAGACGCATATTTCCTTCGATAACGAAGGGTCCGAGATTTATACCATCATCGAGGTGGATACCCGCGACCGCCCCGGGTTGTTGTTTGATCTGGCCCGTACGCTGGCGGCGGCGAACGTCTATATCGCCAATGCGGTGATCGCCACCTACGGCGAACAGGTGGTGGATACGTTTTACGTCAAGGACATGTTCGGGCTGAAATATCATTCGGCGTCGAAACAGGCCACGCTTGAGAAAAAGCTGAGGAGCGCCATCGCCGAAGGGGCCAAGCGGGCAAATGTTTAGTAATCCCTGCCATCCGGATTGTGTATCTGAGCGCGTCAATCACCAATGACGTTAAAAATCCAAACCCCTCTATGATGACATGTCATCATAGAGGGGTTTGGAGTCATGTCCTGAATTAGTTTGATTGCAGTCTGAAAACTTTCCAGAGCTCACGTACTTTTTCTGATGTCACCCATCTGTGACACAGACGCTGACTACCAGCTCTTGATCAAACCGATCAAACTGGCCACACTGTCCGTAACGATACGCGTGATCACTGACCTGTCCGCCACTTGCAGGCTGGGTGCTTGCACCCATCTTTGTCGGCAACCACCTGAAAGCATGATGGGTTGAAAACCCATCCTACGGTAGGTGGTCAGGTCCCGTGAGTCCGAAAACCTGTAAAACCCTGAACCGGGAGGGCGCAAGTAAATGCTGAACTTGGTTTCTGAAAGCCAGATGGTGGTGATGATCGGCGCGTTTGGCGGCATTCTGCTGGGGTTGGCCGCGCGGTTGGGGCGGTTTTGCACCTTGGGCGCCATCGAAGACGTGCTGTATGGCGGCAGCGATACCCGCATGCGGATGTGGGCGGTTGCCATCGGCACGGCGGTGATTGGCAGCTTTGCCTTGATGGGCACCGGGTTTTTGACGGCAGGTGACACCTATTATTTGTCGATTTCCTGGATGCCAAGTGCGTCGATTTTTGGCGGGTTGATGTTTGGCTATGGCATGGCAATGTCGGGCAACTGCGGGTACGGCGCGATTGCGCGGCTGGGCGGCGGTGATCTTCGGTCGTTTGTGATTGTGCTGGTGATGGGGGTATCGGCCTATATGGTATTGGCCGGGCCATTGGCCCCGCTGCGCGATCTGTTGTTCCATCAAAACGGCGTGACCAATGAGGTCCGCCCCGGAATGGCGCACCAGCTTTCGACCTGGACCGGCCTGCCGGTTGCAGGCATCGGTATCGCCGTCGGCCTTGGGTTCTGCGCATTGGGGTTTGCCTCGCCGGGGTTGCGCGGTGATCGCAAGGCGATGTTCTGGTCGGTGGTTGTCGGGCTGGCGATTGTGTCTGGCTGGGCCGGAACGCAGTGGGTGTTCGACACCGGGTTCGATGCTTTACCGGTTGTGTCGCATTCCTATTCCGCACCTGTGGGCGAGACGTTGCTTTATGCCATGACCGGGTCTGCCCGCAGCGCATCTTTTGCCGTCGGATCAGTCGGCGGCGTCTTGGTAGGGGCCTTTGCCGGTACCTTGATCCGAGGCCATTTCCGCTGGGAGGCCTGCGAGGACGCGCGCGAATTGCGCCGCCAGATCATTGGGGCAGCGATCATGGGCGCGGGGGCGGTGATTGCTTTGGGCTGTACCGTCGGACAGGGCCTGTCGGCGTTCAGCGTGCTGGCAATCAGCGCCCCGGTTACGTTTCTGGCAATCTTTGCCGGGGCTGCGGTTGGCCTGCGCCAGTTGATCGTCGGGTTTAGCCCGGCCGAGTAGATTGGCAGGTTTGGAGCGGTTTATCTGGTAGGAACGGTGGGTTAAAAACCCACCCTACGGGCGCAGCGTGGCGGTCACGGCGTCAATGCTTTCGCGCAATATTTCTTCGATACTGCCGATCATTGCTTCATCCATGATCAGGGTCGGCGACAAAATCAGGATATTGCCCAAAGGCCGGGCAATCAGCCCGCGTTGCTGGGCCGCTTGTGCGATCATCAACCCGACATTGATGTCATCACTAAATGTTGCCTTGGTTTCCTTGTTGTCGACAAATTCGATCCCCATCATGAAATGCGATCCCCGCACTTCGCCGACAATATCCATATCCTCCAGCCCGCGCAGGGCGTTTTCAAACACCTTGCCGGTCACGCGCACGTTCTCGGGGATTTTCTCGCGCTCCAGAATGTCGATATTGGCCAACCCGGCAGCTGCAGCAGCCGGATGGCCGGAATACGTCATACCATGCAGGAACATCGCACCCGGTTCTGAGATCACGTCGTAAATTTCGTCCGAAATGATGGTGGCAGACAAAGGTTGATAACCCGAGGTCAACCCTTTGGCCGTGTTCAGGATATCGGGCACCATGCCGTAGATATCCTCAGAGGCAAACATGTGACCCAGCCGGCCAAAGGCCGTCACCACCTCATCGGCGATGTACTTGATGTCATGGTCCGCCGTGATCCGACGCATCCGCGCGTGATAGCCTTCGGGTGCTACCAAAACCCCACCGGCCCCCATGATCGGCTCGGCGATAAAGGCGGCGATGTTTTCCGCACCGATGTTTTTGATCGCGCCCAGCATGTCGTCTGCCAAAGCCTCAAGAAACTCGGCTTCAGTCATCCCGCCTGCCTCGCGGTAGGCATAAGGCGAGCGCAGATGATGCACCAGGCCATCGGCGGCACTGTCCCAGCCTTCACTGTGGGCCGGCGTGGTCATCGCCATCGCCAGATGGGTTGACCCGTGATAGGCACCGATGCGCGACAGGATTTTCTTCTTGTTGGGCCGCCCCAGACGGTTGTTGTAATGATGCAGGATACGCACGGCGGTATCATTGCCGACCGACCCGGAATTGGCAAAATACACCCGGTTAAGGTTGCCCGGTGCCAGTTCGGCCAGTTTGGCCGCCAAAGCCGCCGCCGCCGGGTGGGTGAAGTTGTAGAAGGTCGAATAATAGTCCAGCGTTTTCAACTGATTGGTGATGGCATCAATGATCTCATCCCGCCCGTGGCCAACATTGACACACCACAACCCGCCGATGCCGTCGATCATCTCGTTGCCTTCGCTATCGGTGACATACGCGCCTTTGGCGCTGATGATGGCGGTGCGGGCGTCACGTTGTTTCAGACCATCGAGATTGGCAAATGACTGGATCAGATGCGCGTCGTTGGTCAGGATGGTATCGGTGCTTTGCTTGTTCATTGGGGCGTCCTCGGGATTGGCGGTTTAGTGGTGTGCCGGTTCGCCCGCTTGTGCAGGCGAACCAGTTTTCTTCAGGCTCCGGATCGTGTCCGGAGCGAGGTGACGTTACTTGCGCAAATCAGTCCAGATTTTGTCATAGACCACTTGAACCTCTTCCGAACAGGCCTGCACAAACTGACCGGCCATGCCTGCGGGCGGGTTCAGTTCAGGGGCGTTTTTGACCTCATCACTCAGGTGGGGCTCAACCCCTGTGACCCCGGCAGTGTACTGCGCGTAGTTGGTGACAGCCGCCGCATTCTCAGGTTCCAGCAGGAAATCCATGAACTTCAGGGCATTGGCGCGGTTGGGCGCGTCCTTCAACAGCACGACGTTGTCCATCCAGACGATATAGCCTTGTTTCGGGTAAGCGTACTGAATGTTCGCGCCTTCCGAACGCGCCTTGGCACCAAAGCCGTTCCAGATCATGCCTGCGGCGGCATCGCCCGAGACCAGCACATCCTTGGCCACGTCCGACCCGAACGAGGCCCAGTGTGGTTTGGCCGCTTGCACCAGATCGTTAAGCGCGCGCAGCTGATCGCGGTCGGTGGTGCATTGCGGGATGCCGAGGTGGATCGAGGCGAGGGCAAGGACTTCGCCGGCGCTGTCCAGCACGTTGATCTTGCCTTGCAGCTCGGTCGGCGGGTTAAAGATGATGTCGGTGGTGTTGATGTCGCCGCTATAAGCGTCGAGGTTAACCGAAAAGCTGGTCGAGCCCCACTGGTATGGGATCGAACTGTGACGGCCATCGTCATAGTCCACGTTCAGCCACTCGGGCGCGATATTGCCGAAGTGTGACAATTCCGAGGACTCAAACGTGTCGAGCATGCCCGCGTCATTCATGATCTTGACCATATAGTCACCCGGCACGGCGACGTCATAGCTGCCCAGTTTACCGGCTTTGAGCGAGGCCAGCATGGCTTCGTTGGAATCAAAGGTGTCCATGGTGACTTCGATGTCGTTGTCAGCGGCGAACTTGTCCAGCAATTCCTGCGGGATGTATTCGAACCAGTGATAGATCGACAGCTTGCCTTCGGCCTGTGCGGCCCCTGCCGCGATGGTCATCGCTAGGGCCGAGGCAGTTAGTTTCAGAACGGTTTTCATAAGATATTCCTCTGTTGGGTTAGGTCGGTTTATTTCTTTTGCCCCATCCGTCCGACCAGATAGGACAGGGTTACAAATATTACCGACACCAGCAAAAGCAGGGTCGATATGGCCATGATGTTGGGCTTGATGCCCTGTTTGACAGCGCCAAAGATGGCCGTGGGTAGGGTTTCAATGCCTGCCCCTTTGACAAAGTTGGTGATGATGAAATCATCCAGTGAGATGATGAAGGCCAGTAGGAAACCGGCGATGATGCCGGGTGTCATCAAGGGTAATAAAATTAGTCGGAAGGCCTGAAACCGTGTGGCGTAAAGGTCTTGCGCGGCTTGTTCATAAACGCCTTCGATGCCTTGCATTCGCGCGGCGATGGGCAGGTAGGCGAAGGGGATACAGAACACGATATGGGCGACCAGGATAGTCATGATGCCGGTGGTAAAGCCGATGGCCGAGAAAAAGATCAGGGTGGCGACTGCCGTGACAATTTCCGGCACCATTATCGGCAGGTTGATCAGCGCAAAGCTGAACCCACGCCCACGAAAATGCCCGGTGCGCAGCATGGCCGTTGCGGCCAGTGTTGCGATGATGGTGGCGGAAACAGCGGCGGAAACGGCGATGATCAGGGAATTGACGGTGGCGGCCTTGAACTTGGCCGATTCCACCCCCCAAAAGACTTCCTCGTACCAGCGCAGTGATAATCCACCCCAGTTGGTGATCGAATTGCTGTCGTTGAAGGAATAGACCATGACGATGATCAGCGGCGCATACAGCAGGAACAGGCATAGGTAGGTCATCGGTAAAAAGCCGGGAAAGCGGCGCAGGTCCAGGCGTTTACGGGCCATTACCGCGCCCCTTCGTTGGTTTTCTGACGGGCGTAGAACGTTAGCACCACCAGCACCATCGACAAAAGGATCATCGAGGCAGCCGCACCAAACGGCCAATTGCCAGCGGCGCCTTTGAACTGATCTTCGATCAGCGAGCCGATCATCAGGTTCTTGGCACCGCCCAGCAGGTCGGGGGCAAGGAATGCGCCCAGCGACGGCACGAATACCAAAATGCAGCCGGCGATTATGCCCGGTTTGACGATTGGCAGGATGATCTTGGTCAGGGTGGCCAGACGCGAGGCATAAAGGTCGGCGGCGGCTTCGGAATAGGCGAAGTTATAACGTTCGACGCTGGCATAGATCGGCAGAACCATGAACGGCAGATAGGAATAGAACAGGCCCAGTTGCACGGCAAACCCGGTGTTGATCATGTGAATGGGCGCGTCGATCAGCCCGGTCCACATCAGCCATTCATTCAGCGGGCCGGTATCGCGGATCAGGAACTTCATCGAAATTGTGCGGATCAAGAGGTTGACCCAATAGGGGAT